>JAGTUV010000436.1 GCA_018224305.1 Gemmatimonadota bacterium | reverse complement strand
TTGACCGGGCTGCACTCCCGCTGTATTGCGTCGCATCCGTGGCGCGGCAGAGTCGTGGCGAGTGCGGCGGTCGTACGACCGCCGCACTCCGCGCATCAGAAGACGGTCGTGGTATCGCGCTTCTTCAGAACGAAGAGCCCCTCACCGATGCTCGACACGATGATGATGCCGCTGTCGAAGTAGGGATAGTTGCTCCACGAACCGTCGAACTGGGGGTCCGCATCATCGCCGGGATACGTCTTGAAGAAAGCGACTTCGCGGGGATTCTCACGATCCGAGATGTCGAGGATTCGCAAGCCGCTGCGGTAATTCGACTGATACATCAGATCGCCGCGAATGTACAGGTTGTGATCGATCGCGGGCTCTACGCCCATGTGTTCCCTGACGAGCTGCGGGTCCTCCAGGTCTGCGAGGTCCCAGACCAGGGTACGGGTCTTCGCAGTGAAACCCTGCATCTCGTCCAGCTCGTCATTCATGTAGAAGTAGCGGTGCCCATCGTCGAGCCAGCCCTGGTGCGAATAGGCGACGCTCGGATAGCTGGCACGCGAGAGCGCGACGGGGCTCTGCTTGTCGGTGACGTCGGCAATGCTCAATGCCGTCTCGTTCGAGCCGAAACAGATCTCGCGGCCGCGGTACCGCGTGTCGGGGCCGTTGTACATGACGCACTGCGCGTCGTGAGAGTACCCCGTCGATGCACGACCGGTCTGCGGGTCGGAGAAGCAGCCGGCGAACGTGGGGTTCTTCGGCTCGCGGATGTCGATCATGTGGAGTCCGCCGCCGCACGTCTCGCCGCCCTGACTGGCGCCGACCACGTATGCGAAGCCGGACTCCTCGTTGATGACGATGTTGTGCACACTGTTGACGTTGTGGTAGGTAGTGTCCGCCTCGAGGTCGAGCGGCGTGCCGTCGAACGCGCGCAGCTTCGTGAGGTCGAGAACCTGTACGCCGTGGGCCCCCGATCCGTCCGCGACGACGTACGCATGGTTGCGATAGACCTTGATGTCGCGCCACGTGGAAGGCGTGGCACCCTTCGTGAGCGGGAGGTCTGCGACGAATACCGGGTTCGTCGGATCGGAGACATCGACTGCGGACATGCCGTCCATGCGGCCGACCAGAGCGTACTCCCGGCCGGTCTCCGGATCGGTCCAGCCCCAGATGTCGTTGAGGCGTACGCCGCGACTACCGCCGAGGTCGGGGATCGACAGAAACGAGAGCATCTCGACATCGCGGCAGTCGAAATCGGCGGCCGTGCCGTCGTCCGAGCAGCGCACCTCGCCTCCGGTCACGGATGCGAGCGTCTCGACCGGTCCGGTGAGGAGCGCACTCTGCGCCCATGCACCGTTCCGGTGCTCGAACACGAGCACGGCACCGAGGCCGTAGTCGGCGCCTGCGATCGTAGCGGCGGCCACATCGCCGCGGACTGCGAGGGCGCCGCCGAACTGGCCGCCGCGCTGGAGTGGGCGTGCCGGCGCGATGCGGTGCGGTGCCGACCAGGTGCCGTCCGCGTCACGCATGAAGTGGAATACGGCTCCGCGTGCCGTATCCGCGCCGGGCGCACCGGCGAGCAGCTGATTGCCGTCGGCGGCGACCTGGATACCGAAGATGGTATTCGGTGCAGCGTCGTCGGGAGAAAGCTGAGCCTGCTGAGACCAGGTTCCGTCGGCGGCCTGGCGGAAGGTGTAAGCCGTGCCGGTCACACTGTTGGCGCCGGGCGCCGAAACGATGACGGAGCCATCAGCGCTCGTAATGGCCCAACCGAACCGTGAGTTGGCTCCGAGTTCGGGAGTGGGCAGGGTCCCGGCGGAATTCCAGGCGCCGGTCTGCGTGTCATGCGAGTAGATCGACACCACGCCGCGATTCTGGTTGATGCCCGGCGCGCTGACGAAGAGGTGCCCGCCCTGGACCGTGACGGCGCTGCCGAACGTGGAGCGTGGAGCCACGGAGTCGGCGAAGAGCTTCGCCGTCTGGACCCAGCCGCTCGCACTGCGGCGGAAGACGTACACGGCTCCCGTGCCCTGCTCCTGTGCGGGAGCCGAGATGAACGCATAGTCGCTGGTTGCGGCGATGGCGGAGCCGAATCTGTTCGTACCCTCCAGGTCGTCACCGGTCAGTTGGCCGGTCTGTGCCCAGCCGGCAGAAGAGCGCTCGAAGACGTAGACCGTGCCGCGGTTTTCCTCGCTGGCCGGTACGCCGACGAACAGGGTATTGCCCTCGACCACCACCTTCTGACCGAAGCCGTCCGAGGGCTCGGCATCACTGGCCGACAACCGGGCCGATTCCTCCCAGCCGGCCGGGCCGCGCCGATATACGTAGACCTGGCCGGGGCGCGTCGAGTTATTGGGTTCGCCGATGAACAACTCATTCTCACCGAGCGCGAGGGAGAGGCCGAACCCGGCCCTCGCGCCGGAAACTTCACCGCCGGCGAGCGATTGTGCGCGCACATCGGCGGCTGCGATGCCTGTCACGACAAGAGCCGCAGCGATGCAACGGAATACCCTCATGTACGGACCTCCAGAGATCGTTTGGATGCGCACGTCCGGGAGACCGCGCATGTGGGGGGTACCAAATGTACGACATTGCGGTTCCCCACGCAGGGGCCGGGGGCGGGCGGTCCCCGGGACGGGGTGGAACCGCCGGTATGTGTCGCCGGGCTGATGCCGGCGGCCGCAGTTGTCCCCGCCAGGACCGGAGTCGTACGCGGAAAAGCGGGGACGGAGGGTCAGTCCAGCTCGTCAGCGACTATGGTGTACCCGATGGACACGATGAACGAGCGGTTCCGCACCTCGATGCCGTCGGCCGCGCCGTTGTAGATGTCGCGCATACCCCACGTGTGGCGGCCCTCGAGGAGGATCCGTCCACTGCCCAGCTTGTGCGCGACACCCGCGCCGGCGCTGATCCCGTAATCGATGGCACGTCGATCAAACGAGATGTCCGTCGCCCTGTCACTGCATTCGAAGTTGGTCTTGAGATCGTCCTGTTCAATGGTCGACCGGCAGCGGGTCTCGAGCGACAGCATCGGACCGCCGAAGGCATAGGGCTCGAAACTGCCGACGCGTACGGGCACCACGATCATGAGCGGCAGCTCCATGTACTCCAGCCGCATCCGCTCCTCGAGCACCGACTGCGTGGCCCTGGCACCGCGCGACACCATCTGGAGCTCCGGCTGAAGCGCGATCGGACCGAATCCGAAACGCGCGTGCCCGCCAAACGCCGTTGAAACGAATGATCCGTCAAACGGACCGTTCGTCTGAAAGCGGGACACCGCTATACCCCCCTTGAGCGCGATTTCCTGCGCGACCAGCGGAGTCGCTGCAGTGGCTGCGGTCAGGGCGGCGACGGCAATCAGGGTGCGAACGCAGAACTTCATATATGCTCCGGTAAATGATCGTTGCGCGGGTCCTGTAATAGAAGGAGCCGATACCTGTCAGGGCAACAGCCTGCGGCTCACGACAGCGTTCTCTCCGCGGTGCGGGGAATGCCCAGGGCTGTCATGCGGGACCTCAGCGTGTTCCGGGCCATACCGAGGGAGCGGGCGGCGCGGGTCAGGTTTCCGTGGTGGTCGCGCAGGGCCGTCTCGATCCTGCTTCGCTCCTCCGACCCTGTCCCATAGAACGAGTAGCGGTCCGCGACTGTGTCGCGGCCGACCGTCTGGTGAAGGATGCGCGCCGGAATGTCCCGGGCACGCAACTGCGAGCCGGTCGCGTGGAGGACTGCGGCCTCCATGGCGTGGGCGAGCTGGCGGATGTTGCCCGGCCACGGGTGTCGCTCGATCAGCTGGATCAGGTCCGGGTGCAGGTCGCCGGTATTCCGTTCGTGGCGGGCGGCATAGGTGCAGACGAAATGGCGGGCGAGCAGCAGGATATCCGGCCCGCGCTCGCGCAACGGCGGCATGTGAAACGACAGCACGAGCAGGCGGTGGTACAGGTCCAGCCGGAACGTCTGCTCGCGGACGGCGGTCTCGAGATCCACTGCGGTGGCTGCGAGGATCCTGGCATTCACGCGTATGGCCTTCTCGGCGCCCAGTCGCCGGATCTCTCCGTGATCCATCGCAGTGAGCAGCTTCGCCTGCAGCGGCAGCGTCAGTTCGCCCACTTCATCGAGGAAGAGGGTACCCTCGTGGGCCATCTCGAACAGGCCGCGACGTGCCTGGCTGGCTCCGGTGAACGCGCCCCGTGAATGGCCGAAGAACTCGCTCTCGAAGAGCGACTCCGGCACGCCGGCGCAGTTGACGGCAACCAGCTGGGCGTTCGTGCGGGCCGACCCGTGATGGATTGCGGATGCGAGCACGCCCTTGCCCGTTCCGGTTTCGCCGGTGATCAGGACGGGAGCACGGACACCCGCGGCGAGCCGGGCAAACTCACGGATGGCGCGTGCGGCGCGGCTGCTTCCCAGCACGGGTCCGAGTGCGTCAGTCATGCGCCCAGATTAATGCCGGCGCATGGGCACCTCCATGGCTATGCGGGCATGGTCAGAAGGTGCAGGAGGCGCAGCTCGACTTCCCGGACGTCGGCGTCAGCCGCCAGGTCCTGGCGTCGCCCGTTGAAGATGTAGCGGCCGTCGCGCAGCACGACGAAACGGTCGCACAGTTCGATCAGGTCGCTGGCCGCCTGAGATGACAGGACGACGCCGCGGCCTGCGTCACGCCGTTCCCGGAGCAGCTCCATCGTGCCCAGCCGGCGCCGGAAATCGAGCGCGGAAAATGGCTCGTCGAGGAATGTCACGTCCGCGTCCCTTCCGAGCGCGATCGCGATGGCCAGCACCTGACGCTGGCCGAGGGACAGAGTCGAAGCGCGCTGCCCCGCAATCTCGGCGAGGTGAAGGCCGGGCATGGCATCCACAAGCGCGTCGAAGGCGAGGCCGTACATGTCTGCAATGCGTTCCGTGCGCAGCCAGTCCGGCAGGCCGGGCGATTGCGGCACGTACGCGAGCGTCGCGCTCCTGCCGTCCAGGGTGACGACAGCAGAGCCGCGAGAGGATAGCGTGTCCGTCAGCTGCATGAACAGCGACGACTTGCCCGATCCGTTGATTCCTACGATCGCCAGTGCAGCCGGAGCACCGACCGTGATGCTGCCCGCTTCGAGGACGGTGCGTCCCGCGCGACGGATGGCGTCGTGCCGGATGTCGAGCGTCACGGTGTCCTGGCGGCGTAGCGGTGTGATGCGAGGGCGGCGAGCAATCCCACGACGAGGACGTACACGACGGCACGCACCACGTTCAACGTGTCGGCAGGTGGGACCATGAGCGGCGACACGAGCGGGGTGGCCAGCGTCCATGCCGGTGGAGATGCTTCAGACAGTGCATGACGCATCAGGAGAAAGACCGGCATCAGCATGACCGTTGCGACGACCACCACGGTAACAGCCGTGCGTCGCAGCACGCAGCCTGCAGCTACCGTGCAGACGGAAACGGTAGCCAGCACGAGGACGCCGCCGCCGACGGTACTCGGCAGCAACCGAATGAGCTCCGTGCTTCCCGTCAGGGCCACCACAGCGATTGCAAGCGCAGCCGCGGCCGTGGCCAGGATGAGCGATGGAGCCAGGAGTGCAGCCAGGCACGAAGCAGCGCCATACGTCCAGCGCCATCCGCCAGCGGCCATGACGGGCGACAGCGAGCCGCTCGCATGGTCCGCTTCCATGCGTGCAGCTGCACGGAGGATGAGGAAC
>JAGTUV010000435.1 GCA_018224305.1 Gemmatimonadota bacterium | reverse complement strand
TAGACGGTGATGCGATCGATGACGGAGTAGCCGTGGCGGCGGAACGCCTCGGGGTCCATGTCGGTCGGCTCGTCGTGTGCAGGAGAGTCGTGCGAGGGATCGCCTGATGATGACATGCGACGTTCTCCGGGTCCGCTGCGATACTTGCGCGGCCGTGATGAGGGTGAGGGTCACGCACCGGCTCCTGCGGCCGGGACCGCCGGGTGCTCGTACGGTCGTATTTCGCGAAGTGCTGACCTAACCCTATGTTGAATCCGTCGCGCCGGATAGCATCACGTGCCGTGCGACTGTTCTGCGAACGCGATGCAGGCCGGAGAGGGTGCAACCGATGCGTGCAGCTCGGACATTGCTGGTTCTGACGGCGCTGGTCCAGACGGGCTGCGCCAGCCGCGGCGTCGTCGCGCCGCCGCTGGCACCGTCGCTTGCGACGGTCATCGATTCGATCACCACCCGGCCGCCGTTGCATCGCACGGTGTGGGGCATACTCGTGCAGGATGCGGAGTCGGGCCGGGTGCTGTATGCGCAGAACCGGGAGAAGCACTTCATCCCGGCCTCGAACACGAAGCTGGTGGTGGGCGTCGCGGCACTGGGCCTGTTCGGCCCGGAGTACCGATACCGCACGCCGCTGCTGCTCGGGGGCCGAAGTGCCGACAGCGCGGCGACACTGATCGTCGTTGGGAGCGGGGACCCGACCTGGTCCGCGCGCTTTCACGACGACGTGTCCGTGCCGATCGACTCGATGGCGACACTCGTTGCGGCGAGCGGTGTGCGGACGATCGGGACGCTCATCCTCGACGTGTCGCGCTTCCGCGATGCACTGGTCAATGGCACGTGGGAAGTCGCAGACCTGCCCGGCATCTACGCTCCGCCCATCGACGCGGTCGCTGCTGCCGACGGCACGTTCGATCTGGTGGTCACCGGCGGCTCACGGGCCGGTGAACCGGCCATGGCGATGCCCGCCGGGCCGGTGACACAGCCGGTATCCGCGGACCTGGTCACGGACACGGCCGGCGCGCGCACCGTGCTCCGCATCGACTACACGGCGCGCCGCGACAGCATCTACATCACAGGCTCGGTCGGCGCAGGCGCCGTGGATACGGTGACGCGCTCGGTGACACAGCCGGCGCTGTCGTTCGGCGGTGCGCTGGTCACGATGCTGAATCGGCGGGGGGTGTGGGTGGACTCCGTGATGATGGTGCGCGATTCCGCCGCCGCAGCGGCGTATCGCGACAACTCGACTGTCGTGGCGGAGTGGGTGTCAGCGCCGATGCGCGAGATCGTCGCTGTCATCCTGCGGCCCAGCCAGAACTGGGTAGCCGAGCAGGTACTGAAGTCGATCGGTGCGGAGTTCGGGGAGGAAGGTTCGTGGAGCGGCGGCATCGACGTAGCGTACGACTACCTCCACACCGTGGCCGGTGTCGATTCCGGCGCCGTCAATCTGCGCGACGCTTCGGGCATGTCGCCGCAGAACCTGCTGTCGCCCGAAGCGACGATTCAAATGCTGCTGCACGCGCGCGCGCAGCCCTGGTCGGACTCGTTCCGGGACGCGCTGGCTGCGCCCGGGTTGCAGGGCTCGACGCTGTCCGGCCGACTCCGCTCGCTCGATGGACGGATGTTCGCCAAGACGGGAACGATCTCCAACGTCAACGCACTGAGCGGTTACATCATCGGGCGCGGCGGCAGGGACTACGTCTTTTCTATCCTGACGAACGGCACCGGTCTGCCCGCCGGCATGGTACGCGACGCGATGGACGAGGTAGCGCTGGCGATGGCCAGGGCGGTGGACGAAGAAGCGGGTTACTGACGCGAACACCTCGAACAGTGGAGGCGCAATGACGGACACACAGAGAGTAATCCTCGGCACGACGATCGCCGCGATCGTCGGCTTCGTGATTGGCGCAAGCTGGCAGTACTCGAGCGCGCGCGCATACAGCAATGATCTCGATGCCACGCGCATGGAGCTCGACTCGACCCGCCACGAGCTGTTGTTCCAGGAGTTGGAGGCGATGCTCGGCGCGGCAACGATCGAGGCACAGCGCGGCAACCACGAGTCGGCGCGCCGGCTGGCCAGTGATTTCTTCACCGACCTGCAACAGAACATCGGTTCGGCACCGCAGGCCGCGCAGCCGCAGCTCCGCAGTATTCTCGATCAGCGCGATGTCATGATCACCGAGTTGTCACGCGCCAACATGGAGACGGGCGGACTGCTGGCGGAAGTATTCGCGGAGTATCGTGAGGCAATGGACCGGCCGGTAGGGCCAATGCCGCCGCCATCGGCGGATCCGCAGCCGATGACGACAGGGATGTGAGGACGCCGCCACCCCGCTGGCGGATTCGCAGGTGATGGCGACGGGGACGCACGCGAGCGGCCACTCGGCGGATTCGCAGGCGACGGCGACGGGGTCGTGGCGAAGGGGTGCTAGCCGGTGGCTTCCCTGGCGTCGGGCGGGCTGCCGCCCAGCGCTTCGCTGACGGCACGGTACCCCTCGGCCAGGAAGTATTCGGTACTGGTGAAGTCGAACGTGTCGTAGCCGTCGAGGTGCGGCCGGATGTACGTGATGCTCGCGGAGCCGTGCGCGTCGAGGTGCGCACGCTTCCGCGCATACCCCATGATCTGCATCACCCGCTGGTGGATGGCGACCATGCCATTCTCCACCGTGCCCACGCCGTCTCCCGCCTGGCCGGCACCCACATCGATCGCGATGATCCGCTTCGCGCCCCGCTCCACCGCCCGCCCGACCGGCAGCGCATCGATCACGCCGCCATCCACGAAGTAGCGGCCGTCGATCACGGCCGGCGGATAGAACACCGGCAGCGCGCACGATGCGTATACGGCTTCCACCAGCGGTACGTCCATCAGGCCGCCCGCACCGAACCACTCCTGCCGACCGGTTTCCAGGTCCACGGCGTTCATCGAGAGCGGAATCTTCAACTCGGAGAACGTAGTTGCCGGAAGCACGGACTCGATATAGCGGCGGAACGTATCAGCCCGGAAGACGCTCGGCTGACGGATCCCGTTGAACAGCAGCGCCCACCGGTTCAGTACCACGATGTCCGTCCGCAGCAGCCCGCGCGCCAGCGACAGCAGGCGCT
>JAGTUV010000434.1 GCA_018224305.1 Gemmatimonadota bacterium | reverse complement strand
GCCGTCGGAACCACCGAACTCTGCCGGCAGCTCCGACGGTGTGCGATAGATCTCCACGGCCTCGTACGGACCGTAGGGTATCAGCTCCTCGAGCCGGCCGTCCATGAATCCCGGCCTGGTGAGCAGGATCCCATCGACGTAAATGTGCGGCTCGCATGCGGTGATGCCCCGGCCAAACATGATTCTGTAGGATCCTATCCCCCCCTGAACCAGTCGGACTCGAGGCATACCTCGGACTACGTCAAGCACGCTCGCGCCGCGCTGCCGAAGTTCGTCCCGTTCTAGAAATACGCCGATTCCCAGTTTCTCGCCCAGCTCCTTCCGCTCTGCAAAGTCGGCAAGTGGACCGGGACGGGCGGACCGTGCGACGACCTCCAGCGCCGCGAGCCTGATCGCGTCACGGCCGAGCGTCACCTCGAGACGGATCTGCTCGCCCGGTCCGATCGCCACGGTCTCGCTCACATCTCCGTATCCCAGGGCCTCGACAGAGATGGCGTGACTTCCGGCCGGGACGGCGGGGATCACGAAGCGGCCCGCAGCATCCGTCAGAAATGTTCGATCGTTCCCACCGACACGAACGGCGGCAGCGACGATCCCCTCGTCATTGTCGATGTCGCGAACGATACCGACAATGCGCGCGGTACCGGTCTGGTCCTGCGACATCTGAATGTCCCTGCGCTCGACGGAATCCGTCGTGGCGACCATGACAGTTGTTATGGGGTTCGCCGGCTGCCCAACGCGGATGGATACGGAGGTATCGACGGGCAGGTCGCACAGGGCGTACGCGCCTGAAGCGTCTGTCATGATTAAAGAGGTGCCGCCGACGGTGCTTACCGGGAGGCCGATCACTGGTGTGCCCGAAGCATCGGTTACGATCCCCACCACGCCGCGGGCGCAGCGCGACCGCAGCCGTGTGTCCATGCCCGGCAACCGGAGCACCGTCCTTGTCGTGCGTCCGCTGCTCAATGAGACGTGACTGGCGACTGCGAGAGGCAGCGCGTCATCATCAACGCGTACGACATACTCGCCGGCAGGAAGATCCTCCATGAGAAACTCCCCGGCATGATTAGTCGTTGCGACTCTACCCTCGGGTTCCAGGAGCAGACGTATGCCGTCACGATAGCCCCCGCGTGCGCTGTCATAAACGGCGCCTTCCAGGCGTGCGCCTGCGAACGATGCCAGCAAAGTCTGCCCCGGGCCGAGCACACGCAACACTGTGCCGGCCGACTCATCCAGGCCGACCAGCCGATGGCCTCTGCCATAAGCCGACGTCTCCACACTGGGCGTGCGGATCGACCAGCGGTGCACGATCCAGCCGCCGTCGGCGAGAGGTGCAAACTCCATCTCGCCGCCCGCGGCATCCGCGTCGACGTCCCAGGGAATCCACGTGTACGTGAATTCCACCGAACGGAGCATGAGTGTGCCTGCATCGAACCACACGGTACCGCGAATGTCACCTCCCGCGCGCGGCGTGACGGGCTCGAACGCCAGACCCAGCCGTTCGTCGTCAGGACCATCCCTGCGAAGACGCAGACAGTAGTCTTCCGCAAATGCGTCCGACGTCAGCAGGATTGGATCGGGAGCGTAGAACTCGTATGCAGACCCGGCCGCTCTCACGTATCCGTACCGGGTTATCAGCTCGTGGGGAGCACCGACGAAGGCCGCGCCCCTCGATGTCGTGCTGTCCGCGCGCTCCCGCAGAACGAGCCGCGTGCGTGGCTCCAACTGACGTTCGTAGATCACCGAACGAAAGACCCGCGCCCGTGCCGCAGGATCCCACGATGCTGCGTGAAACGCCTGCTGCGCGCCGCGCCACAGCGCGAGCGTTTCGACGGCGAGGTCCCGGGCGATGACACAGCGACGCGCCGACTCGACCTGGATCGCTTCGATGTTCAGCACCCTGCGCTGCAAAACAATCCTGCGACGAACGGCAGCGTCAGTAATGAGAACGTCATCCTCGAATGCGCTGTAGCCGATATGCTCGGCCCGCAGTCGATACGTGTCGCCCGTCGCGAGGCGAAGGCTGAATCGACCGTCGGTGTTCGTCAGGCCAGCCGCCTGCCGCGACGAATCCGGCCCAAGCAGCTCCACCCAGACGCCCGCCAGAGGCCCCCCCGTAGACCTGTCAACCACTTCCCCTGAGACGACCTGCCCGAGCGCCTCACTCGGCAGACACGCCCACAAGGCGCTCACGAAACTCCAGTACAGGAGTTTCGTCGGACGCCTCGTTCTTCTCCCGTTCGATTTCATACAGCACCTTCCAGATCGCGAACCGCCAGGAGCTTTTCGTGCGCCGCACCGATCACGAGGCGACGTTCAGTGGATCACGGCGTCAGATGGAAATGCGTATCACGGAATGATGTCGATCGAGGGAAACGGAAGTGGGCCGGGTGGGGATCGAACCCACGACCTTGAGATTAAAAGTCTCCTGCTCTGCCGCTGAGCTACCGGCCCGAGGCAAAATAGCCGGTTCGCCAGCGGCGATCAATGAACAGCGAACCTCGACTCAGCGCTCGAGCGGCTCGTGCTCGGCCAGCCCCGGCTGTCCACGCAGCGCGACGTTGTAGCCGAGCAGCGCCCCGACCACGGCCGCCGCGAGCTGGACGATCAGCAATCCGATCGTCATCTCCGCCGAGAGCGACGGCCACTCCCACGCGCCGAAGATCAGCGCCGCAAGCGCATTCAACATGAACCACACGACCATCGACATCAGCCCGATGCCGACCGCGTGGAGG
>JAGTUV010000433.1 GCA_018224305.1 Gemmatimonadota bacterium | reverse complement strand
GCGGATGGCCATCGGTACGGTCGGAATCCTGTTCCCGCAGCGGTGGAAGGCCCCGTATCCACGTGTGTTCGACACCGGCCTATACTGGCTGCAGCTGAAATGGAGCCTGCGGCCTGCATCGGTCGCGGTGCACCTCCCGCGTGCGCCGGAGCTGGCCCGTGAGCCACAGCGCATGGGGGCGTGGTCCGCATGAGACTCGCTCTGCGCGGCGCCCTCACGCTGACCCGTTCCGCCGACGACTGGCAGAAGCGGCTCATCACCGCTGCAATCCTCGCCGCTGCCGCTGTCGCGTCAGCCGGACTGGCCCTCTCGCCCTTTCTGACACTCGGCGCGGTCGTTGGCGCGGTCCTGACGCTCTTTGCCCTCACGAAGCCACTGGCCCTTGTCGGCCTCATGCTCGTCATCGGCCCCGCCGACCTGTCCGTCATGACCGGCGGGTTCAAGAGCATGTTCGAGCACCTGGGCGGCCTGGACATGAACGGGATCCGACTGCTCGGTATGAGCGGGGCGCTCGGTCTCGTGGTCCTCGCCGACCGGCAGGTCGGGCGTCAGGTGTTCAGCCGCAATGCGTTCTTCTACGTCGCACTGGTTGCCTGGGGCGCCGTGACCCTGGCCTTCTCGCCCGCTCCGCTCGACGGCGCGCGGCTCCTCCTGAAGATCGCCTACCCGCTGCTCGTCTTCCTCGTGCTTGTGGGCCTCTCGCCGGAGCGGCCGCACCTCGATCGACTCATGGACGCAGTGCTGATCGGCGCCGCCGTCCTGTGCCTCGTCGTCAATCCGCTGTACCTGGCGTTCGGCAGCTTCGAGCGCGAGATCGGTGGCTGGATCCGTCTGCGCGGCGTCGGCGCGCATCAGAACCCGTTCGCCTTCTACCTCGTGGTCGCAGTACTGATGGCGTTCGTGCGCTTCACCACGAGAGGACAGGTTCGTTACCTGCTGCTCTGTGCTGTCTGCAGCTTCTGGATGGTCCTCACCATCACGCGCATCGCGTTCGCCGCCGCGGTCGTCGCGTTGCTCGCCGTCGGCATCATCAGCGCGGTCCTCACGCGCCAGACGCGTGTCCTCATCGGTGCGCTGGTTGTCGGCGCTCTGATTGCGGTGCCGCTCGCGCCCCTGGTGCTCGAGCGAACGCTCGGCTTCGTGCCGACGCCCGGCGAGATGATCACGCTGCTGCAGAGTCCGCGTTCGCTCATCATGTCGATGAACTCGGAGGGCCGCAACTTCCTCTGGGCGTTCGTGTTCCAGGCATGGCTCGCGTCGCCCATGTTCGGTATCGGTCTCGGCGCGTCGACGTCCGTGTTGCGGCTTCATCTGCCTGGTATACCAAATCCCGTGGTGCACAACGACTACCTGCGGCTGCTCGCCGAGGCAGGTGTCATTGGTGTCGCCCTGTTCGCCACGGCGCTTGCCGCATGGCTGATCGCCGTGCTCAAGGTTGTATCGCTTCGTGATCGAACCGTCCAGGAGTACGCACTGCCGGCCGTCGGCAGCATTGCCGCTCTTTCAGTCATAGGGATTACGGACAACGCGTTCGACTATTATGGTCCATTCACTCAGTACGTCGGCTTCCTTTGCGGCGGTGCGCTCGCGGCAGCCGCGTGTGTCAGGCGCGCAAGTGTACGGGAAGAAACCGGCAGGGAGCAGGAACAGGTGATTTCAACGGTGCCGTTCGCAGACATCAGACGGTTCGCCACGTGAGGGCGGGCGTTCGGAGGCGGGGACGTCTGGCGGCGTTCGTGCTGCCGCTGATCTGGGCGGTCGGCTGTGACTCGCCGACTGCGCCCCGGGAGGAGCGGTCACTGATGAGCCTCACGGCCGGCTCGCAGCACACGTGCGTCGCGTCCGCCGCGGGCTCCGCGTGGTGCTGGGGCAGGGGCACAGAGGGTCAGCTTGGCAACACGGACGTGCGGGATTCGAGTGTGCCCGTCGCCGTGGTGGGCCCATCGCAGTACGTGCAGCTGGACGGCGGGCGACTGCACACATGCGGCGTGACGCGCCTGGCCACGATCCAGTGCTGGGGCTGGGGCCATTACGGCCAGCTCGGCAACGGCACCACGTACACCTTGCCAGGCGCCACGGAGGTGGCATCCGCGGATCGATATGTGCAGGTGAGCGCAGGTGGCAATCACAGCTGCGCGATCACGGACGCTGGCGCGGTCCACTGCTGGGGCGACAACAGCCAGGGTCAGCTCGGCGACAGCACGACCATCAGTCGCCTGAGCCCGGTGCCCACCAGCGGCGACCTGACGTTCACGCAGGTGACAGCCGGACTCTTTCACACGTGTGCGATCACCACGGCGGGGAGTCTCATGTGCTGGGGGCTGAACCACGTTGGGCAGCTCGGAACGGGCGACCTCGTCGCGGCGACGGTGCCGACGCCCGTGGAGACTGGGGAGACGTTCCGTGCAGTCAGCGCCGGAGTGAGCCACACCTGCGCGGTTTCGAGTGCCGGGACCGCGTACTGCTGGGGCAGCAACGAGTTCGGCGAGCTCGGCAACGGCGCCTCGGCAGAGCCGGGCTTTCCCGGCAGCACGATCCCGGCGGCGACGCTTCTTGGGTACATCTTCGAGAACGTCACCGCAGGGGACCGCTTCACGTGCGCGCTGCAGTCCGGCAACACGGCCAGCTGCTGGGGGCGCGGTATTGAAGGACAGCTCGGCAATGGTCAACCGATCATCATCTTCGTACCGCTGCCCATAACCGACGGATTGCGGGTGTCGAGCATCGCGACCGGCTACGCGCACGGCTGCGCCATCGCCACAGCGGGCACCGTTCACTGCTGGGGCGACGCCAGCCGCGGCCAGACCGGGACCCCGCGCGTAAGCGCGACGCATCAGCCGGCACGCGTACATATACCGAGAAATTGAAATGCGCTTCACATTCATTGCATTTGTGCTGATTACAGCGTCCATCGGCGGTTCCGACGCCGCACAGGCCCGGCAGGCGGCATCGCCCACGGACCAGCGTCGGGCCACATCCGCGGCGGAGCAGAACCACCTGGAACCCGGCGATGTGATACGCCTGCGTATCTGGCGTGAGGAGAACATGTCGGGCGAGTTT
>JAGTUV010000432.1 GCA_018224305.1 Gemmatimonadota bacterium | reverse complement strand
GTCGACACCTGGTGGCAGACCGAGACCGGCGGCATCATGATCAGCCCGCTCCCCGGAGCGACCACCACCAAACCTGGTTCGGCGACGTTCCCGCTGCCCGGCGTGACGGCCGAAGTGATCGACGACGACGCCAATCGCGTCGACGTCGGTGGCGGCTACCTGACGCTCACGCGGCCGTGGCCAGGGATGCTGCGCGGGATCTGGGGCGACCCGGCGCGATACCGCGACACCTACTGGTCGCGGTTCGAGGGCAGATACTTCGCGGGCGACGGCGCCAAGCTCGACGACGAGGGCTACCTGTGGCTGCTCGGACGGGTCGACGACGTCATGAACATCTCCGGCCACCGCATCTCGACCACCGAGGTCGAATCCGCGCTCGTGTCGCATCCGGCGGTGGCCGAGGCCGCCGTCGTCGGCGCGACCGATGCGACCACCGGGCAGGCGATCATCGCGTACGTGATCCTGCGCGGTGGAGAAGACGTCGACGAGGAGGTCCTGCGCTCGCACGTGGCCGCCGAGATCGGGGCGATCGCCAAGCCGAAGCAGATCTACATCACCCCCGATCTCCCGAAGACCCGGTCAGGCAAGATCATGCGTCGCCTGCTGCGCGACATCGCGGAGGGCCGGGCCCTGGGTGATACCACGACCCTCGCGGACCCGGCTGTCGTCGCGAAGCTGAAGACCGAGTATGAGGACAAGGAGGGGTAGGCCAGGCAGGCCCTCTCACTCCGCGAGCGGATCGGTCGACGTGGGGAACGAAGGCCGCTCCTCCCGCGCCGGCTTCTTCAGCTTCGGCTGCGCGGGTATGCCGAGTGCAACGTCGCCGGCGGCGATGTCGCGGGTGGCCACAGCCAGGGCACCGAGCATCGAGTCGGCGGCCATCGTCACACCGGCCAGGATGGTCGCGTGGTATGTGACACGGACACCGTCGCCGAGCACGACGGCGGGTGTATCGACATCGCGACCATCGTGCAGGGCGTGCGTGTGGCTGTAGATGTTGGCGTAGTCGGCGATCGAAACACGATCACCGAGGCGGATGCCCCCGCGGTCGTCCAGCAGCACATGACGGTGCACTACCACGTCATCCCCGACCTCGAGGTTGTATCCGAACGACAGCTTGACGAAATGGAACGCCTTGAAGTTCCGGCCGCAGCGTTTGAAGATGTGCGGGGCGAGGATCCTTCGGAATTTCACGCCCAGGTACACGTTCTCACCGAGCGGGCTCTTGTCGAACATCTCCCACAACCAGATGAGCGGCTTGATGGCTGCGTAGCGCCCGACGTCGATCTCGGCGTAGTACTCAGGCTCCAGCGTGATATTGCGCGGGTCCAGCTGGAGCAGCGCGATTCTGGCCGCAGCGGGCACGCGCTCGATCTCCATCCCGGCGTACTGGGGGTAGTAGATCGCGGTCAGGACGCTGTGGCACAGCTCGGCGCGGTCGCAGTCGGGCGCCGCCAGCCGGCCGGCCAGGTCGTCCAGCCACGCGTCATAGGCAGCGCTGGCGTGAGCGGACACGTCCACGCTGCGCAACGGCAGGAAGGCCATCTCGGCGAACTCCGTAGGTGTGCGGTTTGCGAACTGGCGGGCAAAGCTAGAAGCCGGCGCGGTCCCGAGCAAGAAAAACCCGGCGTCGCAACCCGCCGGGCGGCGCCCGCGTAGGGAGTGCGCCGACGGTATGGCCCGGCTATTGTATGGAACAGGCGAGGAGAGCGGATGCACGACGTACTGAAGGAGCGCGTGTGGCGGCGGATCCAGGCGCTGCCGCAGGAACAGGTCTACCAGGTGCTCGACTACGTCGAGTTCCTCGAGGCGAAGTACGCGAAGGAGAAAGCCCGTGAGCCTGACGTCCTCCAGAAGTTCGCTGAACGCGTCGAGGACAGCCTCCGGATGCGGTCCGTCGCTCCCAAAGTCATCAGCGGCACGGTCGGCCTGCTCGGTTCGGCACGCCGCGTGATGAGAACGGTTTCGGACGCCGGACGCGACATCCTGGGTACGGCGCCCGACACAGCGTCAAGGCCGCCGTCAAACACGGCGCCCGACACAGCGTCGAAGCCGCCGTCGAACACGGTGCCCGACACAGCGTCGAGGCCGCCGTCGACTACAGCGCGGGACACGGCCGCGGGGCCGCCGTCGAACACGGCGCGGGCCTGGAACGCGCCCCGACCGGACGCGACACCGGCGACCGGTGAGTCGTCGTCCACCGGTGAGTCGTCGTCCGGTGAAACACCGCCAGGCGGCACTGCCGAACAGGAGAACCACGGAACGCCATGACCATCAGGAAGCGCATCACTTTCGGACGCCGGCGCAAACGGAAGAACCGGGTACGGATGCTTCTGCGGGAGCTGCCGAACTTCTTCAAGCTCGTATTCAGGCTGCTGCGCGACCCGCGCGTGCCCGGCGTCAACAAGGCGCTGTTCGCGGTCGTCGCCGTATACATGCTCACACCCATCGATCTGATCCCCGACTTCCTGGGCGTCATCGGCTGGGTGGACGACCTGTATCTGCTCGGGTTGGCGCTCGGCCGTCTCATGACGTCCGCGGGCCACGACTCGCTGCTTCGGCACTGGGACGGCCACCCGTCCGCACTGGGGTACCTGGTCGAGGGCGTCGAGGAGATGGGAGCCATGCTGCCGCAGAAGGTGCAGGCCGCTCTGCTGGGGCTCGCAAGGGACCCCTCGCGCTTCGGTCGCAAGCCCCGCCGCGCGCCCGTTCGCCGCATCCGGGTAGACGACGAGGACACGATCCACGTGGAGGAGTGAGCGCAGAGTCAGGCGGCCGGTGCGGCGGCTTGACACATCCGCCGCACGGCCGGTACCTTTCCTCATGGAAAGACAGACGCGAGAAATCGCTCGCAAAACTTCGCCCGCGGGTCCGGGCATGCGCACGCATGCCGATGGATCAGCGGGCGATTCGCATCCAGGCACAGGCATGGAATCATGAGCACAACAGAGAGATTCACGGCCCAGAACCGCGTTGCACGCGGACCCGATAGTACCGGCGTTCCGGAGAGCATGGCGGACCGGTTCCTCGGCGAGGGCCTGACATTCGATGACGTGCTGCTGGTGCCGGCCTATTCGGAGGTTCATCCCCGCGAGACGGATGTCGCCACGCAGTTGACGAAGACCATCCGGCTCGCCATGCCGCTGATCTCGGCGGCGATGGATACAGTGACGGAATCGCGCATGGCCATGGCGATGGCGCGCGAGGGCGGTCTCGGCATCATTCACAAGAACATGCCGATCGACCGCCAGGCAAACGAGATCGACCGGGTCAAGCGCTCCGAGAGCGGCATGATCCTCAATCCGATCACGCTCAAGCCCGGCGGCACGCTGCGTGACGCGCTCAAGCTGATGCAGGAGTTCTCGATCAGCGGCGTGCCTATCGTCGATGACGACGGTATGCTGCGCGGCATCATCACGAACCGCGACCTTCAGTTCGAGCAGGAGCTGGGCAGGCCCATCACGGAAGTGATGACGAAGGACCGTCTCATCACCGTGCCGGTCGGCACATCGCTCGAGGACGCCGAGCGGATACTGCATCGCGAGCGCATCGAAAAGCTGCCCGTCGTCGACAAGGATGGACGCCTGCGCGGGTTGATCACCGTAAAAGACATCTTCAAGCGCCGGCAGTTCCCGCACGCGGCGAAGGACGAGCACGGCCGCCTCCGTGTCGGCGGTGCCATCGGTACCGGCCGGCGCGACCTCGACCGTGCACAGGCATTGCTCGACGCAGGCGCGGACGTTCTCGTCATTGACACCGCGCATGGTCATTCCGTCGGCGTGCTCGAGGCCCTGGAGAACACACGCCAGCGATTCCCCGATGCCCAGATCATTGCCGGCAACATCGCCACCGCGGCAGGCGCGCGCGCGCTGCTCGAGCGCGGCGCGGATGCGGTCAAGGTCGGTATCGGTCCCGGCAGCATCTGCACCACGCGCGTCGTCACCGGCGTCGGCGTGCCGCAGCTCACGGCGATCATGGAGGCCGTGCGCGGCGTCGATGACAGCATCCCCGTCATCGCCGATGGCGGCATCCGTTTCTCCGGCGACATCGTCAAGGCCCTGTCCGCAGGCGCCGCCGCGGTCATGATGGGTTCCCTCCTCGCCGGCACCGAGGAGAGTCCCGGCGAGAGCTTCCTCCTCGAGGGACGCCGCTTCAAGACCGTTCGCGGCATGGGCTCCCTGTCCGCCATGGAGCAGGGGTCAGCAGACCGCTATTTCCAGGAAGACAATCAGCGGAAGTTCGTCCCCGAAGGCATTGAGGGACGCGTGCCATATAAGGGGCCCGCAACCGATGTGCTCTATCAACTCGTCGGCGGAATACGCAGCGGCATGGGCTACTGCGGCGTGGCCGACCTCCAGGCGATGCGGACACAGGTCCGCTTTACCCGCATCACATCCGGCGGCCTGCGCGAGTCCCACCCGCACGATGTGACGATTACGCGCGAAGCTCCGAACTACCATCTGTAGGTAGTGGGATCGGGAGTGGGAGTGTTATGGGGTGTGGGAGGGGGAGGGGGAGTGGGGGAACCGCACCCGTTACCGCCCCCACCCACGTCCTCGCCCACACCCTTTAACATCCCCGCTCCCACTCCCACATCCATTCCGTTCAAAGGCACGCGCCTTGCACCCCAAACCGCTCGTAACGTCCACCCTGGCATGCGGCTATGATCACAATCAATGACATTCAGCGGTTGATCCAGCACGAGGCCAACGGCCACTCCGTGCTGTCCCTGTATCTCGACATGTCCGTCAACTCGGACAACAAGCGCACCCACCACATCTTTCTCAACAAGGAACGCTCGCGCTTTGCCGAACTGGAGAGCGATCGCGAGAACCACCACCGCGAACCGCTCGGCGCTGTTCTCGCCCGGATCGATTCCTGGATCGAGGAGGTGTACGACCCGGCGAATCGCGGCGTAGCGATATTCGCGGAGATCGGTGGCGACTGGTTCGAGGCGTTGCAGTTCCCGGCCTCGACGCGCAACCGGCTGGAGATCCTGGACCATCCCGTCATCGGGCCACTGTCCGAGGTCATGAGCACGCATCCGCGCTGCGGCGTGATCCTCGTGGATCGCGAGCATCTGCGTCTGATGTCCGTGCACATGGGCGTGGTCGGGGAGGACTACCGGATCGAACCGGAGGCGATCGACGCGCCGCACGACGTGCAGGTCGGCGGATACTCGCAGAAGGGCTATCAGAAGCGGAAGGCGGAGGAGGCGCGTCACTTCTTCAAGGACTTCGCCGAAGAGATCCAGCGTTTCGATCAGAAGGTCGAGCCCGATGCGTATCTGCTGCTGGGTACGACGGAGAACACGCAGCACTTCAGGGAGGTGCTGCCGAAGAAGATCATCGATCGGATCCTGCACACGGCACACTCACCGCCGGGTGCGGCGACCGCCGATGTAGTGCGCCAGGTTCAGTCCGTCGTCGATGAACTTGCGCAACGTTCGGAGGCGGCCGCACTCGACCTGGTCCAGGACCGCGTCCGGCAATCGCATTTTGCTACGTCCGGTCTGCATGATACGCTCGTGCAGCTTCAGGAAGGCAAGGTCGAGAGACTGGTGGTCGCCCGCGACCTGGAGAGAGGTGGCGTCCAGTGCATGCAGTGCAACTTCTATCTCGTGCAGCGTGATGGCCCTTGCCCGTACTGTGGCGGGGAATTGAGGGACGGCGTGGACCTGGTCGAATCCATGATCCGTATCGCCGCCAATCAGGCGGTCGGCGTCGATTTCGTAGGCGGCGACATGCACGATCTCAATGGCGTGGCTGCGTTGCTCAAGTTCTGATCCCGAAACGGCGGCCGGGATGACGATTCGTGTCACCCGTGGCCGCCGGCGGGCGATTGCCTTGACACATGCCGCGTGCCGGAGGAACTTCTACTGAGTGGCGCGTCGCGCCTTCGGGTCATCCCTCATGGAAACACAGTGACGAAGCCCTCGGATTCAGCGAGCGTACGCGAGCGACTCTCCGCCATCGAAGGCGTGGAGCAGGTCTTCCTCGACCAGGAGACCGCTTCCGCGTGCCTGGTCCTCCGGGCCGATATCGACCCCGCCGCGATGCAGGACCAGGCCGCCGAGGTTGTCGAAGATCAGTTCACCATACACGCCGCCTACCGGCCGGAGCGTCGCGACCGTCAGCGCGTCC
>JAGTUV010000431.1 GCA_018224305.1 Gemmatimonadota bacterium | reverse complement strand
GTCCGGCCCGGTCGCCAGGTCGGATACGATCGGAGCAGTGATCGCCGATCCGGTGGTCGGCGAAGTGGGAGACGACAATGGCCAGCCAGTGGCGGGGGTCGATGTTCGGCTGACGACGCAGGGCGCGTCAGTGTATGCGACGCCGGATGATGCTCGACGGCTTTACCCGCCCATCGATCAGGTTACGACGGACAGTAATGGCCGCGCGACCGTCTGGGTGCGGCTCGGGGTGGTGACGGGGGCTGCCATCGTCTGGGCAGCTAGAGATTCGGATTCCGACTCGCTGATATTCCAGATCGAGGCCGGTGCCCCCGTGGGCATCACGGTCCTGCCGTCCGACACTGCCGTGCTGGCGGGGGCGAGCTACGCGTTTTCCGTGAGCGTCGCGGATCGGGCTCGAAATCCCCGGCCGGACGCAGTCGGCGAAGTTGTCGCATCCTCCGTCGATCCGCAGGTGGCCCGGTTGCAGGACGGGGTCATCTCAGCGATTTCCGTCGGGCGGGCCGCATTCGACTTCGCTGCGCCCACGGGCCAGGTGCGCGCGTATGTGTCCGTGGTGCCGCACGCCGAACTGGCGCTGGTGACGGACGCCGGACTGGTGCTCATGGAGACGTCCCGCGGTCAGTCGCAGGTCGTGACGAGCACGACGGTCAAGTGTCCGCAGTGGCGCCCCGACGGCGAACGGATCCTCGTGGACGGACTGAGGCTCTTCACAGTGCAGGGTGAGATGTCGCGGATCGACACCGGGAACGGCGATCTGGTCGCGGGCTGCGGCAGATTCACTGCGGACGGCGAGTGGATCTATTTCAGTGGCCGGCTCGATTCGGAGCCCGACACAGCGTCCCAGGTGTGGCGAGTACGGGCGGACGGCGCAGGTCTCGAGCGGGTGATCATGCCGCCGGCTGGCCAATATGCCAGCAATGCCTCACCGTCACCGGACGGCGGACGGATCATGTATCATCTCGGCGGTACCGGCCCCGTGGTATTTGACCTGGCGACGGGAGCCGCGGACACGCTTGCGGGGTCACATGCTTATGCCCTGGCCTGGTCGCCGGTCGATGACTGGGTGCTGTACACCATAAACTGGTGCGTGCTGGTCTGGTTCATTGCTCCGAGAGACATGGTGTGTTCTACTGAAGCATTCGCAGCTCAGGTAGACGGTGACGAACGCAAATGGATACGACCCGCCGCCGACCTCTACCCACATCATTTCCTGGGCGGAGTAACCTGGTCACCGGATGGCGTATGGGTGCTGGGCAAAGCCTTCTATCCCGACCTTCGCCTCATGCTGGTGAACTTCGCCACGGGCGAAGCCTTGCCGTTGAACGCCGCGACACGTGCCATCCGTGACTATCATTTGCCGGCGTGGAGACCGCGGCCAGCCGGCGATCATTGACGTCGAAGGGTCGCCGCAGACGTGACAGATACGCAGTCACCGGAGCCGCTCCGTGATGGAATCAGCTGCGCGTCAGACGCCGCCACGCGGCGACACCGAGCGCGATCGCGACGACGGGTAGTGCGCGCGCATAGCGGGCGGGCAGACGACGCGGCTCCTGGAAACTTCGGTACAGCCACTCGACACCCAATCGCGAAACGATCGGCGGCGGCGGCGGGCGGGTGCCGGCGTACATGTCGAAGGCAGCGCCGACGGCTACGAAGAAGAAGCCGTGCGGCAGCCGCTTACGGAGCCGCTCCGCGAGCATTTCCTGCTTGGGCGTGCTGAGTCCGATCCACACCACGACTGGTGCTTCAA
Source organism: Gemmatimonadota bacterium (assembly GCA_018224305.1). Taxonomy (GTDB): domain Bacteria; phylum Gemmatimonadota; class Gemmatimonadetes; order Longimicrobiales; family RSA9; genus SH-MAG3. The sequence continues at coordinate 19,051 of JAGTUV010000431.1, read as the reverse complement.
TCCCGCCGAGTTTCGCCGCAACAATGTCGGCATACGCATCATCCACGCGTTCGACGAACGGTGGCGACCACGGCAACGCATCGATCGGCCGGCCGATCGCGAGCTCGAGTCCTGCAACCGTGCGCTCGGCGAGGCCGGGCGGTCCGCCGATGAACGCCTGCTTCAGGCCGATGTCCGCGGCGGCCGAAGCGATCTCGCGCATCGCGTCGCGACCGGGGATCCGATCCACCTGCCGTGCGTGTCCGTGGATGACCGCACCGAGCCATGGCGGCGTGCCGTCGCATAGCACGATATCCGCATCTTCGTGCGCGGCCTGGATCTCCGGGTTGACACGGCTCTCGGTCAGGCCATGCGCACCGGTCAGTGTCATCGTCATCGAAGGTGCGGGCTGACGTGCAGCCCATCCGCTCACGAGCGGCTTCAGGTCCGCGCGTCGGATCCGCGTGAACAGCAGCGTCCCGAATCGGAACGTCTCGTATTTCACACCATCAATGTCTGCCTCTGGAGCAGTGTCTCGGAGATCTCCCATCCGGTCAGTCGACATCATCAGTGATCGTGCCGCAGCTCCGCCGGACGTCGCATGCCCGGCTGCGGATCGAACGGAACGTGCGGCACGGTGTCTTCCGCAGGCACATCGAACTCGCGACGCAGTTCGTACAGTCGCTGCTTCAGTGATGTGACGACGGTTGCGTATGCGGGCTCGTCGTACACGCTGTTCAGTTCCTCCGGATCGCGCGCCAGATCGAACAGTTCCCACTCACCGATCTCGTAGTAGTGGATGAGCTTGTGGGTATGCGTGCGCACACCGTACTGGCGCTGCACCATGTGCCAGTCGGGATACGCGAAGTACTGATAGTAGATCGCGTCGCGCCAGTCGGCGGGCGTTTCGCCGCGGAGCAGCGGCACAATGCTTCGGCCCTGCATCGCGGGCGACGCGGCGATGCCCGCGGCGTCGAGCACGGTCTGCGCGAGGTCGAGGTTCATGACCAGGTCGTGGTTCACACTTCCCGCTTCCACTACACCGGGCCAGCGCACGAGCAGCGGCGTGCGCAGCGACTCCTCGTACATCCAGCGCTTGTCGAACCAGCCGTGATCGCCGAGGAAGAAGCCCTGGTCGGACGTGTAGACGACGATCGTGTTCTCCGCGAGACCGTTCTCCTCGAGATGGTCGAGCACGCGGCCGACGGCAGCATCGAGACCAGCGACCACGCGCATGTAGTCACGGATGTAGCGCTGATAGTTCCAGCTCTTCAATGCATCGCCCGTCAAACCTGCAGCTGCGTAGGCGGCGTTCTCATCGTCGTAGAATGCACGCCAGCGCTCGAGCTGAGCGGGTGTGAGATTGACCGGCTCCTCGAGCTTGAGGTCGCGCGGGAACAGGTCGAGCGCGACGTCCATCTCCTGGAGACGGAAGCCCGACGCGCGCCGCGCGCCATCATCGCGGAATGTCGCAGGCTCCGCGAACACGGTGTCACGATACAGTGCGAGCTGCTCGGGACCGGGATCCCAGAAGCGATGCGCAGCGTTGTAGTGCAGCAGTAACGCGAATGGCTTTGAAGCGAGTCCGGCAAGGCCTCCCGGCGCACCCGCAGAAGACGCAGCCGACGCGCCCGTCTCGGAGGGCAAAGCCCGCTGCGTCTCAGCGCGCGTGGCGAGCCAGTGCAGCGCGCGGTCCGTGATCACGTCCTGCGTGTAGCCAATGTAGCGCACACTGTCGGCACCCACGCTGGTATGCATCACGGGGTTGTAGTACGGCCCCTGGCCGGCCATCACTTCGTAATAGTCGAAACCGCCCGGCGCGGTGCGCAGGTGCCACTTCCCGATCAGCGCCGTTTCGTAGCCGCCGTCGCGCAGCAGTCGCGGAAACGTGATGTGGTCCGGATGCAGCGGTGCGCCGTTCGTCACCACGCCGTTCAGGTGACCGTACTGACCGGTCAGCACGGTGGCACGGCTCGGTCCGCAGATCGAGTTCGTCACGAACGCATTCACGAACATCATGCCGTCGCGTGCGATGCGATCGATGTTCGGCGTATCCGGCAGCCTCGCGCCGTATTGCAGGTAGCCGCGGTAGGCGGACAGCGCGTGCGCGGCGTGGTCGTCCGAGAAGATGAACAGGATGTTTGGACGATCCTGCGCGCTCACGGGCACAGTGGACACGGCGAGCAGCAGGCAGACGGCGATCAGGTGCGTGCGAAGCATCCGTCCCAGGGACTGCCTGATCACGTGCATGCGGTCCGCAGGCTTAACGGTCTCATGCGCCCGCCCCGCCGGAACTCGTGCATCCCGACTGCGTCCGGCCCTTCGGCACCCATGCATCCCCATGCCTCCCCGCGAAGAAGTCGTTCGATCGTGATGGCGAACATAACGCGCGCCGGCCGATCCGGCTCGTGTGCGGCGCGTCACATGGTGTCCGGCGCGACATCCTCCGGCGGCACCGATAGATGTTCGTGTATGATCCACCACGCGTCATCCGCGCGGACGAAGACGGCGGTCCATGCGCCGCGGATCGTGTGCGGACGGCCGGTGGGCGCAATGTGCGGAATCGACCAGTTCGCGGTGAGCACGGCGGCGTCCTCCGAGAGGCGATCGACGTGGACGTCGCCCCACTCCCAGCGCGGGTCGCTCATGTTGACGCCCGTGGTCGACCAGAACTCGGCCAGTCCCTGGCGCAGTTCTGCGACCGACGCCGTCACGTAGCCGCCGCTCGCGGAGATGACACGACCCGCGTCGGGGTAGAGCGCGCTCATGCGCTGCACGACATCGGATTGCGTGAAGTCGTAGGCGCCCTCGATCAGGCGCTTGAGCGTATCGGCGAGGGCGGGATCGTGCGCCGCGGTGACGGCGGGCTCAGGCGAGCGTGTGCCGACCGTTCCGGAGGATTCGCCAGGCGCGGGCCCGGGTCCGCAGGAGAGGACGGCCAGCGCACAGAGCCCGATCGGGATGCGGCGAAGCGGGACCGGGATGCTGTCGAGCACAGTCGGGGTGCTTTCGAGCACAGTCGGGATGCGGTCGAGAGCGACGTTGCGGGTTCCGGCGGTCGGACGATGCCGCGGCGACTGGGGCCTGGAGGGCATTTCGTCCTCTGTGCGGGACACGGTTATGTCTGTCCGAGGTGACATTCGTCGCTCGTGAATGCAGGTCGGAAGGCGCTGTTCGCGGAGGCCCGGGAGTTGCGGCCTTGCGCCGGGATCCGCAGCGGCTGAGCTTCAAGCTGTCGACTCTCACCCCGGAGGCGCCAGTGCGCGCGCGAATTCTCCTTGCCGGCACACTCATCCTCGCGGCGGCATGTTCCAGGCCGGACGCGGATCCCGAGCACAGTGGTCTGGACGACCGTGCGGCGCCGGACCTGGCGCTGACGCCGGAGAGCGACGCGGTGCCCGTGGCATCCGACGTGGAGACGAATCGTCCGCGCGAGACGCCGCGCTCCGAGCCGGACATACCGACACCGTCGCCCGGCAGTGCGCCGGCGCCTACGCCGGAGCCGGTCGGAAGTCATCTCGATGGCGAGCAGGATGCCGCGCCGGTGACGTCGGAGGCGCCGCTGCCGGTTGCGACCGGGCATGCGCATCCGGATGCCGCGCCGGCGGACGTGAGCGCGCCGGCGGAGGAAGGCGGCGGGAAGCCGACGGACATCAGCACGGGTCTGGGCCCGGTCCCGGACCGGACCTGGGGCGACCCCGTGATCATGGACGATCCGAACCCGCTGCCGGGGCTGATCGGGCGCGAGGGCGCCGTGATCATCCGAGGGGGCAACGGTGGACTGCACGACGACTGCAAGGTGCTCCCGGGTGCCAGGGTGCCGGTCAACGTGGCGCTTCCAGCGAACGGCCCGGCCGTACTGGTGAACGATCGCGATCCCCGCCGCGGCGCGGCGATCAACGAGCGGGCGCCGCGGACGGCGAATCGTCCGTCGGTCGGGCGCAGCAGCGGCTTCCCGCGCGGCGGTATCCGCTGACGGACGGGCGGACAGCGAGTCCGGGGGCTTCGGCGCACCGCGGACTACGGATGCATCAGCACGCGATGTCCTGCTTGTCCCCGTTCCAGCAAGCCGTCATCGTCGCGATCGTCCAGGTGCTGCCCGTGCCGTTCGGAAACCACGTGATCCGCCGGTGCGGCGAGTTGTAGACGTAGTACGTGAGGACGTTGCCCGCGAGCGAGCGGTCGAAGCGCCAGCCGGCGCTGTCGGACGCGGAGAAGGCGAAGTTGATGCCGTTGTCCGGGTTGCGGATCCAGGACAGCTGCGCGACGAGACTGTCGGTGCCGGCTTCGGCGTCCGCTATGCGCCAAAGCCCCTCGTAATTGGCGGGCGGCGTGAAGCCGAGGGCCCAGAGGTAGTTGCTCAGGAGCGGGGAGTGATCGGGCGCGTTCACGATCAGCTCCCACTCGTACTGATTTCCGACGACGCTGCTGCGCAGTTCGCCGTGGTAGCGGTCGCCATCGACGGACGTGTCGAACGGCCAGCGCCAGCTGCTGCCATCGCGGATGCCCTGCGCGGACGTGGCGCTGCGCAGCATCGCCTCCGGCACCTCGAGGATCCCCATTTCGGATCGAGCGAATGCGACGGTCTGAAGCGCCTGCCCCCAGCTCGTCGTCGCGCCGCCCGGCGCGGGTTCGTTCTCGTCAAAGAACGACAGGTCGAGATCGAACGCGCCGGCCGGCGGCGGGTCGGGCCGGTCGGACGGGTCCAGTGTCGAATCGGGCGCACAGGCGGACGCCGCGGTCAGAGTCAGCACCAGTGCGGAATATGTTGTCAGACGCATTTCGTAATCTCCTGGCGGTCAATCGGTGAGGCTCAATTTACCGGCAGCGGCCGCGATACGGGAGGTGGCAGGTCGCCATCGCGCGCCTCGTGCCGGCAACACCGTCAACATAACCGCATGGAGGCGTTATGCGATCGTTCCGATATGTACTTGCGGCGTGCTGTGTCGTGGCGAGCGGAGGCTGTGAGCGCAGTTCGCCGGCGGTGGAGAGTCGGGTGAGTGACGCGGCCGTGGCGCAGGTGGGTAGTGACGCGGCGCGTCAGCTGCGCGAGACGTTGGTGAAGCGGCTGACGGCGGCGATCGACAGCGGCGGAACGGCGAGTGCCATCGATGTGTGTGCGCTGGAGGCCGGTGAGATGACCGACTCGATCGGCGATGCGGTCGGCCCGGGTGTCGCCATGAAGCGCACGTCGACACGCGTGCGCAACGCGCGCAATGCGCCCGATTCGCTCGAACAGGCCGCGCTTGCGTACTTCCAGAAGGTGGCCGACTCGGCAGGCGAGATGCCCACGAGCTGGGTGCAGGATGCGGGAACCGAGGGGTTTCGCTACTACGAGCCGCTGCGCGTCGTGGATCTGTGCGTGCAGTGCCACGGCCCGGTCGACTCGATCGCGCCGGATGTGCGTGCCGTGATCGCGGAACGGTACCCCGAGGACCGGGCAACCGGATACACGTCCGGCGATTTCCGCGGGCTGATCCGCGTGAGCGTGCCGGCGAGCAGGGCACACGACGGTACGTGAACGCGATCGGGGTCACGAGCAGCACATCCAGCAGCCGGTTCAGCTGTCAGACAGTACCCATAGCCTCTTCAGCTCCGCGAGCCGATCGTTCGCCACACCTGCCGCTCTGTCACTCCCGCTCCCGGCGGACAGCAGGATGTCACGGGCCTCGATCAGGCTCGATTCGGCTTCCGCGTAGTTTCCGAGGGCGATGAGATTCGCGCCGAGCTCGCTCAGTGCCTCACCGATCTCGATGTGCCCGGGCGGCCGGTGCTCGCGGCGCAGGGCGACTGCCTGCCTGAGCCACGGCTCGGCCTCTCCATGCCGATCGTCCGCTGTGTAAGCGAGGGCAAGGCCGAGTCGCAGGACGGCGCGTCGCGGATGCTCGGAGGGATAGACTTCATCGCCTGTCCGGACTGCCTGCTGCATCCGTGCGATCGCCTCATCGTGACGACCCGTCCTGCTGAGTTCGACGGCGAGATCGTAGTACGCGAACGTGAAGTTCGGATGCGGACCCTGGCGGGCGCGTTCCAGAATGTCGAGGGCCTCCGTGAAGGCCGCGAGTGCGCGCTCATACTCGCCCATCTGCTGGAGCATCAGTCCATAGCTGCCCAACGTAATGGCCACGTCGGAGTGGTCGTTGCCGAGGAGCAGGCGGCGTTGGGCCAGAGCCTCGCCGTACAGCGTATCGGCCCCCTCGTAATCCCCCTTGTCACGAAGCAGCGCTGCGAGGTTCCGCAGTGCACTCGCCACCTCCGGATGGACCTCCCCATGGTGCGCCTCCAGCGAGGCGACCGCCTCGCGCAGAAGCGGCTCAGCTTCGTCGAGCCGACCGGTATGGCGGAGCACGCCACCGAGGCGCACGACCAGCCGCACGGCTTTCGGATCGACCGCGTCGGAGACGTTCCGGTGCACGGCGAGCGCCTCGCGATACAATGATTCGGCCTCCACGAAATTTTCGCTACGTTCGGCGATCCAGCCCAGGTCGGTCAGGCTCCCCGCCACGTCCCGGTGCTCACCACCGTACAGGCGCCGTCGCGTTTCCAGCACCTGGCGGAACATCTGCCCCGCTGCCTCGAGATCCCCGTCGTTCACCAGCCATGTCGCGAGGATCGCCCGGCTGTCGGCCGTCTCGACATGATCGGCGCCGTACAGCGCCAGATGTCCGGCGACGGCCTGCTCGAGCAGAGGCCGCGCCTCATCGTACATCCCGAGCCGCATGTAGACATTGCCCATCACGCGCATCATCGCGGCCCGGAGCGCCGGCTGGTCGGCCAGCTCGGTTTCTACACGGAGGGCACCTGCGTCCAGCAGCTCGCGGGCCGTTACGCTGTCCCCCCGTGATCGCGCCGGGTCGGACCCCGTGAAGACGTCGGTGAGGAACGATGTGACCTGCTCCGCATTCGCACGTGCGAGCGTCGCCGCATCGCGCTCGGCGGCGAGCCGCTGGTTCTGGATGCCGAGCGCGCCCGTGAACCCGGTCAGCAGGATGACGAGCCCGGTCGCGACGGCCACACCCGCGCGATGCCGGCGGGTGAACTTTCGCGCGCGATAGGCCCAGTGTTCCCCGCGCGCGAGGACCGGCAGGCCGGTGACGTGCCGCTTCAGGTCGTCGGCGAACCGGTCCACTGACGCGTAGCGTGCCGCGGGCTCCTTCCGGAGCGCTGTCATCAGGATCGTGTCGAGGTCTCCGCGCAGCTTCCGCTCGAGGCGCGGCGTCAGCGCGATGGTGCTCGCCCGCGGCGGATCGAGCTCACAGACGAGGCGCTCGATCTCGGTGAGAGACTTCTCCTCGAGATCGTAGGGCATGCGGCCGGCGAGCAGACGATAGAGCACGATGCCCAGGGCGTACACATCCGCCGCGATCGTCACCGGCTCGCCGCGCAGCTGTTCCGGGCTGCCGTACGCGGGCGTGAGCAGGCGCATCGCAGTGCGCGTTTCCGCCGAGTCGGCGGCTTCGGGATCGAGCAGCTTCGCGATCCCGAAGTCGAGCAGCTTCGGCACGCCCTCGGCCGTGACCAGGATGTTGCCGGGCTTGATGTCGCGATGAACAACGAGGTGGCGATGGGCGAAAGCGACAGCGGCACACACATCGAGGAACAACGCGATGCGGTGCTCGACCGTCAGTCCCGCCTGATCACAGTACCGGTCGAGCGGCATGCCCTCGACCAGCTCCATCGCGACCCACGGCACACCCTCGTCCGTCGAGCCGCCATCGAGCAGACGCGCGATGTTGGGATGGTCGAGGCCGGCCAGGATCTGCCGCTCCGCACGGAATCTGCGCAGATGCTCCGGCGTGCGCATGCCGCCGATCAGCTTGATGGCGGCGCGCGCCTCGTACTCACCGTCGACGCGGTGAGCCAGGAAAACGGCGCCCATGCCGCCGCGCCCGATCTCGCGGACCAGCTCCCAGGGCCCCACACGCTGACCTGGAGCCGCAATCGGCGCGAGCTCGCGAGAGGCCAGTCCCGCAATACCATCGATCCTGTCGCCGGCCTCCGCGCTTGCGGCGATCAGCGACTCGATCTGGAGGCGCAGCGCGGTATCCGGGCCGCATTCGCGACTCAGATAGTCCTCGCGCTCGGCCGGTTCGAGGGAGAGCGCTACGTCGAAAAGCGATTGCAGGCGTGCCCAGGATACAGGACTCACGGGCTTCAGCTCGGAATGCGGTGAAAGGCGGCCTCGAGAAAGGCCTGATCAGGCCGGGAGATGCCCCAGGATACCCCCTGCCGCCTGTGGCCCGCAACGATGCTCTTCACGTCACCCGGCATCCGCCGACGGATGAGGAGGCCCGCGCCCCTCCCCGGGCCTCACGCTCCGCCATGCTGAAGAATACCGCCGCCGAAACATCCGCCGCAAATGCCGTCTCGACCCGACGTGATCACCTGCAGCCCGTTCCCGTGCTTCATGGAATGAGCCCCTGTGGTCGGGGCAGCACTCTCCGGGAGCATGCCCATGGGCGCCCGCCTCGGAACGTCCACTCTCAGGAGCATGAATCATGACCCGCCAGCGGCGTTTCACAGCTCCCGCTACTGCATTCCTCCTCCTGATCTCCGCATGCGGAGCCGACGGCACCGGGCCCGACGACGAACCGGAGTTCGTCATGGACAGGATCGTCTTCAACATCGGTCACATCGAGGTCATACATGATTGCGATCCTGCGTGGGACAATCCCGGCGATTTTCAGGGTTATGTAGGGATCTGGCTGGCCACGGACACGACGCAGGGGGCCTATCAGCTGGTCTCTTCTTCCAGGTATACGATGATGTTCTTGAACAGCGGCGAGTCTGCTTCCGGGGGCCACATCCGGGCCGAGGGTCTGGTTCCGAGAGATCCGGCGCGTCCAGTGAGGCTGCAGGGTGTCTTCTCGGAGCTGGACCACGACGAAGTCGACGCAGAGGCCAAACTCGGCGAGCAACTCCAGTGGGACGAGAGCCGCAACTGCTGGCAGATAGAAGGCGCGTGCCTGCCCACGGTCGCCGACGAGTACCACCAGACCTGGACCCATCACGTCCACACGAGGGACGACGTGTGGAACCCGTTCAACTCCAACGACGAGGGGTGCCGGTTCTATGTGACCTTCGTGTTGCGAATCAGCGGTTCGTGAAGCGTCCGCACAATCCCGGTCACTCACTTGGAGGATAGCATGACCCGCCAGCGACAGCTCGCAGCACCCGGCACCCTGTTCCTTCTATTCCTGATCTGCGCGTGCGGAGCCGACGGCACCGGGCCCGACGAGCCGGAGGTGGTCATGGACAGGGTCTCCTTCAACATCGGTCACATCGAGGTCATACATGACTGCGATCCCGCGTGGGACAATCCCGGCGATTTCCAGGGTTTTCTCGAGATCTGGCAGGACGTGAATCCGGTGCCGGGGAACGAGGACTATGAGCTGGTCGCTGCTTCACCGAAGAGGACGATCCTGTTGAACAGCGGCGAGTCAGCCTCTGGGGATCATATCCGGGCCGAGGCTCGGATTCCGAGAGATCCGGCGCGTCCAGTGTTGCTGCGGGGATTCTTCCGGGAGATGGACCACGACCAGGTCGACTCAGGGACCGTCCTCGCCGAGGTGATCCGGTGGGACGGGGTTCGCAGCTGCTGGCAGATAGGAAACTCCTGCCTGAACTCGGCCGGCCCGGACGAGTGGTACCATACACGGACCGAGCACGTCCACACGAGGGACGACGTGTGGAACCCGTTCAGCTCCGACGACCAGGGGTGCAGGTTCTATGTGACCTTCGTGGCGAACATTGACCCGTCGTGAGAGCGGTGACACCGCCTCTTTGACATGAATCCGGATCCGGGGCAGATCGACCATCAGCGGATCGCTGCCTCCCCGAGGAGGACGATGTTGTTGAACAGCGGCCCTCCGACGACCATGGCTGCAGGTTCTATGTGACTTTCGTGGCGAGCATCCGGGGGCCGCGTGGTACGCGGATCGGGGTCGGGACAAATCCGGGACGCACGACAAAGAACGGCCGGGTCACCCCAACGGGTGCCCGGCCGTAAATCGTTGCGTCACAACGTATTACGTAGCTCCCGCGAGAGGACTCGAACCTCTGACCCGGTGATTAACAGTCACCTGCTCTACCAACTGAGCTACGCGGGAATGTGTCAGCCTCCAAAGATAAACACCGCTTCGGGACCGGTCAACCTCGCCGCGGCAGCCCAACGCGCACTCGCTGATCATTAGCAGCAACGCCCGTGTGTCGCACGCAGCAACAGCACGGCAACGAGCGCAGGCGCGGGATCCGCAGTGGAGGCGGGCTTCACGGGGGGCGTTGATTGCCGGGCAATTTCCGTGAGTGACCGGAAGACGGCCTCCGGGTCGGCATGTGCGCTCACGGCGGCGTTGAGCCGGATTTCGGCGCCGGCACGGCCTGAAACAGCAAGGTGGCGCAGAATCATGTCGGCCGCGCTGGTCTCATCCGGATCGGCGCGGCCGGGCCTGCCGGCGAGCCACCGCATGACGGTAGCGGCGGCGAGAGTCGCACGCGCGTCCGGGGCGCCATGCGTCGCGCGGTGCCAGCCGCCGAAAGCCCTCCTGGCCGATCGCTCCGCGGCCCGGGCGGCGATAATCACGGAACCGCCGTCGTCGGTCGTGCTGGCAGCACCCGCAGCAGCCGGCGAGGCCTTACGTCCCCGAGGGACACGACCGGGATCAGCACCAGCCGCAGCGGATGTCACTGCCGTCCACGCGTCGCCCAGTGCCGTCCAGCACTTCTCAGTGCCGATCTGACCGGGCCGTCCGGCGGCAGTCAGCACGAGCAGCGTATCGATACCGGATGTGAAGCAACTCAGCGCGGCATCGATGTCGTGCTTCCACGGGAGGACACCGACGACTGTGTCTTCGACGTCGACGCTCGTATCCTCGCTCGCCGCCGCACGCGTCCACAGCGCGCGGGCGCGTTCGCGGGCATCGCCCGCTGAATCGATGCCATCCATGACGCGCGCGGACCGGGTCGCGGCCGCAAGCGACCACGGCGCGTCCCCACCGACGACGCGGATCTGGCGGAGCTTCATGCGTATGCGTTTCATCAGACCGAGCAGTTCATCGACGCCGCGGTCGGGCACGAATGCCACGGCGCGGATGCGGTCGTGCGGCGACCCCAGTCGATCGATCCGACCCATCCGCTGCGCGAGGCGCACGGGGTTCCACGGCAGATCGTAGCTCACCACCATCGATGCGTCCTGGAGGTTGAGCCCTTCGGCCAGCACATCCGTCGCGATGAGAATCCGCACGCTCTCCAGCGCGCGCGGCACACGCGCATGATTCGCGATGGGAGCGAAACGCTCGATCACGACGCGCCGGCTCGCGCGGCCGCGGCCGAGCCGCGCATCGCTGCCATGCACGAGTGCAACGCCCGCACGGTCGGCGAGGCTGCGCCACAGGCCGCGCGCCGTCTCGCTGTACTCGGTGAATACGAGCACCTTGTCTGCGCATGTGTCGAGCAGTTCACAGAGCCGCGCAACCTTCGGATCGAGTCGCACGACCATCCGATCCAGCCGCGCGTCTTTCGTGTCGCGGCCGTCGGCATCGGCGAGCAGGCGGGTGATCGACATGAGCGCATCCCGGTCCCGCGTGGCAGCGGCAACGAGTCTCGCGCGGTCCAGCGACTGCGGCCACGGCACCAGAGCGATGGCGTCGAGCGAGAGCTGGACTGCGCCGTCGCTCACGGCCGCACTCCCGGGCTCCGATCGTGGATCGAACAGCAGACCATCGGCGGCCGCGTCGATGAATCGATCGAGCAGACGAACGTGCCGGCGAAGAGTCGCATGGAACGCCCATACGCTCGACTCCAGGCGCTTCAGCAGTCCCAGCCGCAGCATCTCGCGCGGTGCGGCAGCGCCATCGATACCGTGAGCCGCGAAAGACAGCGCGGGAACGACTTCCTGAACGCGCTGGATCAACTCGGGTCTTGCGGCACGCAGATCGTAATGCAGCACCTCGATCGGTCCGCACTCCGGAAACATCCTGCCGGCGTGCTGCGGCATGCCCGAATTCCGGGGTGTCCGAGCGTCGACGGGCGATGAGTGGTGCGCGGCGCGCGCATGGGGAGCGGTACGTGCGCCAGTGTGCTCGAGTCCGCTCATCATCGTGACTGCGCGCCGGGTCCGCCGAACCATGACGGCATCGGCCACCCGCCGAAGCTCCGCGCCGCTGCCCCCGCGCATCGCGGCCTCGATCGCGGCGCGCAGATCAGGGACACCGATGTCCGCGAACAGGTCGCGCGGCGCGAACAGGCGCACCAGGTGATAAAAGTCGAGCAGCGAGTTGTTGACCGGTGTCGCAGTCAGCAACAGAACGCGCGCGTGCTCGCACAGCGTGGCGAGTGCCGCGTACCGACGAGCATGCGGGTTGCGGAATCCATGCGCCTCATCGACCACGATCAGCCGCGCGGGTGCAGAGCGCTTGCCCGCACGCGACAGTGACGTGTGCGAGATCCAGCGACAGCGCGGGACGTCCCGCAGGTGACGTCTCCAGTGCAGGCGCAACTGCGCGGGCGCGGTAACGAGTGCGTTACCGCCGTCTTCGATCTCGTCGCGAATCACTGCGACCGCCACGTGCGTCTTGCCGAGCCCGACGCTGTCGGCGAGGATGGCGCCGCCGCGGACTGCGAGAATGTCGCGCAGGCGATGGTGTGCGTGTGCCTGGAAGGGCGCGAGGCCGTGCGCCCGCGACGCGGACAAACCGACGGTATCCGGGGAAAGCGACATGCCGAAGCATGCCTCCATCATGCGCCGCACGACCTCGCGCGGGTGTTCACGCCGCACTGAACGACTGCCGGCGGTATACGGCTGACACTACGGGCTCGAGCACATCATGGCTGCGTTCCCACAATTCGTCGAAGCGCGCGCCGACCATGCGGATGGAGCGGGCGTCCGAGAGCAGCGCTGTGAAGGAGGGGCCGTATGTCGAGGGCGCTTCGCGGAAGTAGTGCGGGCCGAGCAGGCAGGCGCTCCCGTCGGGCAGGCCGCGGTACACGGAGAAATCGGGCGACCACGCACCCAGGCCCGCGCTGCGGATCTGTACGCGGCCGGACTCGAGGAATGCGAGCAGCGTTTGCATCCGCTCATCGATGTCCGTCTCCGGCGTGCCGAAGTCCGTCAGTGCGCGCACCTCGAGACGACCGAGCAGGATCCGGCACCGGCCCACGCGACGGGTCTCGCGCTCCGTGAGGTCGATCGCGGCCAGGCGGATGTGTCCTACCGCGATGTCCGCCGTCGCGCACGCAGACAGCAGCGAGCCGATCCGGTCACGAAGCGTGGGCCGCGAACCATCATCGATCAGCATACTCACATCAGTCCTCCCTCCCGCGGAGCCACGCATCGAACGCAGCGATGCTCTGCATTTGATGGTCCTCCAGTCCGTACGCGGCGGCAACCCGTCGATCGAGCTCAATGCGCGCTTCCGGCGCGATTGCGCGGCTGCGGTGTGCATCGCGTGAAATCCGTGCAATGCATCCGGCGGCGGCGTCCCCGCGCCAGACGATCGGCAGCGGGATCATCGAGATCGTCCACGCGAAGAAGCGGAAATGCGCATCCTTCGCGCGCTCCGCGATCGCGCGGGCGAACGTGCGGACGGGCATCGAGTTGAGGTAGCCGGCGAGGATGTGGGCATCGCGGTCGGAGTCCGTAGGGATGAAGTAGACGGTATTGAGTGGGACCACCGGCGCATCGACACCGGTAGCGGTGCGAACGGTTGCGGGCACTGCCGCGGCACGCAGATCTGACGCGAGGTCGGCCCACACTACCTTGTGGCCGAACATACCGGCGGACAGTCTCTGAAGCGTGCCCATGCGAAGAGCAGGCTGATCGAGCGCGGCCGCGTGTCCGGCGAGGAACGTGCGCAGGCGACGGGGTACGGTCGCGCGCAGATCGTCGTTGAGGGGGGACCACAGGACGTACCGCTCGATCGTCGTGTGCCAGGGCTGCACATCGGTGCCGCGAAGCACGGGCCGAAGTGCGGATGCTTCGACATGACCGCTGAAGCGCCGCCGGTCGCCGGTAGCCCGGCGGTGATAGCCTTCCGTGCGGATGCGCGCGAGGTCACCGAGCTTCGGCTCTACATCCTGCACGACCATGATGTCATTCGCGCCCGTCATGGCGCCTCGCCGCACCGTCAGTCCGCTCTCGCCCACAGCGCGCCCGGACCGCTGCATGGCGCGAAACGCGTCGGCACAGTCGGGCGGCGCGAGCAGCCACGGTGAGCGCACATCGCCGGGACGCAGCGGCAGGTCGACGTCAGCGACGTGAAAGCACAGGTCGCTCACCCCGTCGCGTGTCATGCGCACGCGCACCGGAGGACGCGACGAAGGCCCGGTACGCCCTTCCAACTCCGCACGATTCTCCAACTCCGCACGACCGTCCAACTCCGCATGACCGTCCAGCACCGCACGCTCCGCGACGAGGACGGCCGTGAACGCATCCGCATCGAAGATCGCGCGCTGATCGAGGCTGTGATCCTCGATGGACGATATGCGGGCATCGTTCATGAGCAGCGCGCGCGCGCCGCCGGGTGCGAGCGATCGGATCAGTTTCGCGGGCAGGACCAGACCGAGAGTGCCGCCGGCTCGCAGACGGCGGAGCGAGAGCTCGAGAAACAGGAATGCGAGATCGACCTGGGCGCCGGCGCCGTGCGGGGAGGCGGTGATGGCGACGGCGTGCGGCCAGCCGGCATCGGCGCAGACGCGGTAACGGTCGCGCAGGATGCGGCGGACTGTCGGCGGCCAGTTGTGGGCGCGCACCCACGGCGGATTGCTGAGCACGACGTCGAAACGGTCGGCCTCCGCGAAATGGACGCGGAAGCTGAAGAACGGAAGTGCGCGCGTGCCGCTCAGGTCGTCGCGGAACGCGGCCATCTCGTGCAGGCGCGTGTCCAGCGAAGGCAGCCGCGCACGCGCGGCATTCGCGGAGGCGGTGGGCTGACCGAACAGGTCCACGTCACCGGCACGAGCGCGGAGCTCGCTGACATCGTGCATCATGCGCCGCTCCAGCGTCTCCAGCCACGCGCGGGCGAGCCGCGACTCCAGCGATGCGAGCGAGCGACGCAGTGATGCCCTCGTGTCAGGGCCGGATGTGATGTACTGCCGCGCGGCAGGTTCGAGCTGTGAGAGCAGCGGCCGCAACGCGGACGGGGCGGTCGTGTCGAGCGGGCGGCCCGCGAACGCGGCGCCGATGTCGAGCGGATCGACGAGCGCATCACCCTGCCGGATGCGCCGGTCCAGATTCGGCAGCGGCGGCACGTCGCCGACGCGGTCGCACACGGGGATGAGCGACAGCCACAGGCGCAGCGAACAGATCAGCGCCGCGTCCTCCAGCAGATCGACGCCGTGCAGTGACTCGCCCACGATGCTTTCGCGAACTCTTTCGGGAACAGAGCTGTCACTGCTGCGCGCCCGCTCCAGTGCGTTCATCGCGCCGAGCAGGAACGCGCCGGAGCCGCACGCAGGATCGAGCACGCGGGTCAGTGCGGCGGCGTCCGCCACGGCCCGGATGTCACGGTCGGACGCGTCCGACGCCTCGCCTCGCAGCATCCGGCGCACCGTGTCGGGCGACACGCCGGCGGTCCGGCCGAGATGCGAGCCGAGTACATCGACAGCGAGGGCGTCCACCGTGCCGGCGGGAGTGTAGAACGTACCCGTGCGGCTGCGGCGCTCGCCGGGCATAAGCCCCTCGAAGATCCGGCCGAGCATCTCCGGGTCGATGCCAGCGCCGATGCTGTCGCCACTCGCCGCGCCGTCGGAACTGCCGCTCGTGAAGCGGTACTTCTCGAGCAGCGCATCGAACACGTTGACGATGACGACATCGGCCAGGTCCAGGCTGCGACCGTGCTCCAGGCGGTGCTTCTCGAACAGGCCCCCGTTCAGGTATGGCACGTAACCGAGGTCGCGTGCGTACGCGGTGCGGCGTTCCGGCGGGCGGTTCAGCACGCCGAAGAACAGTGTGCGCAGCACGACGCGGTAGAACGAGCGTGTGCTGCCGTTGCGGCGGTGCCAGCGCGCGAGCAGGCGCGGCAGGAACTCCGCATCACCCGCCAGGAGGCCGCGCCGTTGCAGGAAGTACAGGAACATCAACCGGGACAGCAGCAGCAGAGCCAGCGCGTCGCGGTCGGCGGTCGCACTGGCCGGCAGGCCGGTCCATGCGCGGGCTACGGCATCGCGCACTCCGCGAATGTCACGGAAGAAGCGCGTCGTCAGCCGGCGTCTGTCGAGGGCACGATGGATGCGCAGGGCGGCGGCAGTCCCGGACTCATCGGGTGGTGCGGCCAGGTCGCGCAGGGTGTCGATGTCGCTCTGCCGCACGGCAGCTGGCTCGAGCACTGTGTAGCGCAGCCCGTCATGGAGGGCGTCGCACGCAATGACGACCCGGCGCCGGCGCGGCTCGCTCACGACGAGCACGTGGTGGGCGAGCGGCTCCGCGAGCCGGACGGCAGCGCTCAGCTCCCGCAGCATTGGCGTGTCGAACTGCGTACGCAGGTCGAATACATGCAGGCGGAGTGTATCCCGGGCCGCCGTGCGCATGGACCTCACCGGCGCGCGCAGCCGCATGGACCGCGGCCGCAGCGGCGGCGCAAAGCCCAGCAGGCGCAGGAGCCGGTCCAGTCCGCCGCGGGCGGCGATGCGCCCGGCAATCATTCGGATCTCGTCATCGTTCACGTCCCCAAGAAGCGTCTTCCCGTGGGGCGCAAACATGGCTGGCCGGGCCGGATTCGCGGCGCGCACGGGAGCGCGTCAGGGAGCGCGTCAGGGAGCGCGTCGGCGGGCGTGCCGGGAGGATCATCGACTGTCGCCGTGATCCGGCGTTAGCTTGTGTGCACGAGGCATTACCCGCAGCTGGCCGGTATCATGTTCTATCGCATCACCGAAGGCATCCGGATCACCGTGCGGCCGGACTACGAGCGCCAGCAATCCGATCCGTCGGAGCCGCGGCACGTGTTCGTCTATCACATCCGCATCGAGAACGTGGGCGACCAGCCCGCGCAGCTGCTGTGGCGGCACTGGGACATCCACGATTCGGCGCTGGCGGAGGACACGCAGGTGGAAGGCGAGGGCGTGGTGGGGGAGAAGCCGTTGCTGGAGCCCGGCGGTGTGCACGAGTACGAGAGCTTTTGCGTGCTGCGCGGCACGCGCGGCTGGATGGAGGGTTGGTACGAGTTCGTGCGGCCGGACGGATCGAAGTTCAGGGCGGACGTCCCGCGCTTCTCACTGCTGGCCAGAGCCGCCGACTACGAATCCGGCGGGCCCCGGCACTAGACCGGCGGGCTCCGGCACCAGACCGGCGGGTCGGTCAGCCGGATGTCAGTCCGGCCATCAGCGCACCACACGTCCGGGCCGTGTCCGTGCGGCCCAGCGTGATGCCGATGAGGCGCTGTGCGACGGTCGCGCGATGCTGGAGCGCATCGGGCAGCATCGGTCCGCGGAGCACGACATCGAAGAGTGCCTGCTCCGACGGATAGCGCACGAGCGAGGTGCGCGTGCGCTCGACCCACTCGTCATACTGCTGGCCGTTGCCGAACACCACGGTGTGCGGGTTGAGGCAGCCGACGCCCGTCTGAATCGCCAGCAACGCCTCCCACCGCATGCCGCGCGGCAGCGCTTCGTTCGTGGTCATGACCATCGACCGTCGCAGCAGCGCGTCCACGTTGCCGCCGGAGTGCAGTGCACGCGTGACCACTTCCATCCTGTCGATGCCCTCCTGCGGACGGAGCAGCGCATCAGCCTCATCGTGGCGGCCGGTGGCACGGTACAGCGACTGGAGCGATGACCCGCCGTTCACGGCGATGCCTGTCCCGACGAGCACATCGATCAGCGTGGGCCCCTCCCGCATGAGCAGCAGCCCGATCGAGATGACTTCGCGCAGCGTCGTCTCCGCCGCCGCGGCATCGCCGCGCGACAGTTCGAGCACCGCCTTCGCGGTATGGAACTGTGTCGCGTCACGCAGGCCGCTGAAGCGTGCGAGCGGCAGGTCGATCACACTGGCGGAGGCGAGTTGCGCGGTGCTCCAGCGTGCGCCTGCGATATCGGCGGCGCGTGCACGCGCGAGATTCGACAGGTCTGCGAGCGCGGGATACTGGACCACACGCTCGAGATATGCGGTCTCCTCCGCCGTGAGCGATGTCGCACGCGGGATGAGCTGCGTGCCGAACGCTTCGAGGTTCGGCATCGTCACCGGCTTCGACTCGCGCGGCCACGGATCGTAACGGCGGACGGGCTCGCGCTCCAGCGGACTGAGCGATGCACGCGTGCCGGTGAATGCGATGGCGTGCAGCGCGGCACCCGCCTCTTCGGGCGTCACCAGACTCGTCGCGGGGACGGCGTACGGCTCGAGCATGGTCGCCTTGGCAATGCGCGCCGCGGACGACTCCACGCGCGGTATGGCCACTTCGCCGAGCGCGGGACCGAGTGCGCTCGTCAGCGCCAGCGTGATGATCGGCAGAGGCAGCAGCATCGCAACGACGATGAACCATATCGCCAGCGCGCGTGCCGGCATGGTGCGATGCGTTGCGGGCGTCAGGTGGATCATCCGCGTGGCCCGGTCCGCGCGCCAGTCGCTCACTTCGTCCAGCAGCCGGGCCTCGCTGGTGGTCTCGCGGCGCCACGCCCGCGCCATCCCGCGCGTGGTGCGGGCCTCGAACACGTGCGCGAGCAGCGCGGCCATCATCAGCATGCCGCCTGGCACAACCACCAGCGCAGTCAGGGCGCCGCTGCCCATCATGCCGCGACCGGCGAGGAAAACGCCGAGCACGAATGCGAGAGGAATCCATATCAGAGATGCCGCGTATCCGATCGCCGCAACGACGCGCGCGGCGAGCAGCATGCGCCGATCGCGCTCGGGCAGCGTAGCATACTGCCGCGCGCCCTGGAGCAGGAAACCGGCGTCGTGTCGTGCATCGCACAGGACGTACGCAACGGTGATCCAGTCGTGTCCGCGCTGCACGGCTTTCGCACCGTGGAACAGCATGCGCGTGAGACGCTCCATGCCGGCGAGCAGAATGAGCATGCCGACAAGCGATGACACGACTGGTACCCACCAGCTGCCGCCGAACAGGCCAGTGCTCCAGAAGCTCTG
>JAGTUV010000430.1 GCA_018224305.1 Gemmatimonadota bacterium | reverse complement strand
CTCATGCCGATCTCGGAGCGCACCTGCACCTGGTTGATGCCGTGCAGGTTGTACTCGACCGGGTCCTCGGCCGTCATGATGTTGACGTCCTCGGTGTTGATCTTCGACAGTGCCGAATACAGCGTGGTCGTCTTACCGGAACCCGTGGGCCCGGTGACGAGCACCATGCCGTACGGGTTCATGATCGCGTGCATGAAGTCCTTCTCGGCCTTCGGCTCCAGGCCGAACTTCTCGAGGTCGAGCGTCAGGTTGCTCTTGTCGAGAATACGCAGCACGATCTTCTCGCCGAAGATTACCGGCAGCGTCGACACACGGAAGTCGATCACCTTCGTGCGCATCTTCAGCTTGATGCGTCCGTCCTGCGGCACGCGCCGCTCGGCGATGTTCAGAGACGCGAGGATCTTGATGCGGGAGGTCAGTGCCGCCTTCATCTTCATGGGCGGCTTCATGATCTCGCGCAGCACGCCGTCAATGCGGTAGCGGATCCGGATTTCCTTTTCGAACGGCTCGATGTGAATGTCGGACGCGCCGCGCTGTACTGCGTCCGTCAGAATGCCGTTGATGAGCTTGACGACCGGTGCGTCATCGATCTGCGCCTGCAGCGCAGCAACGTTGACGTCCTCTTCCTTGTCCTCGAGAAGCTCGACATCGTCCTGCCCCTCGATCGTCTCGAGCAGCTGGTTGAGATTGTCGTCTTCCTTGATCTGGTAGTAGTTCTCGAGGTGCTTGCGGAGCGTGTACTCGCCGACGATCACCGGCTCGATGTCGTGGCGCGTGATGAACTTCAGGTTGTCGATCGCGCCCGCATCCGTCGGGTTCGCCATCGCTACCGTCAGCATGCGGCCGACACGGCGCAGCGGCAGCACCAGGTGCTTCAGCGCCTGGTCCGGTGCAATCAGCTTGATGATCTTGGGATCGATGACCACGCGGTCCAGGTCGACGGCCGGCACGCGATACTGTTTGGCCAGTGCGCGCGTCAGTTCCGCCTCCGGGATGCAGCCCAGCTTCACCAGCGAATATCCGATGCGGGTGTTGTGCTGCCGCGCGTCCTGAAGGGCCGCGGCAAGCTGGTCCGAACTGATCAGGCCTTCTCTGACGAGGAGGTCGCCGATCCGATCGGAGCCTGCTGTCGTCGCAGTCGTTGCCATAATCCTCGGGAAGCCGTCGATACGAACCACTCGGACGGCCGGAACGAGTGGAGACTCAACAAGTTAACGGATTTCGGACAGCCCGGTCAAGGAAATCGACGTGCCCACGCGACACCCGCCACGGGGTCACGGCCGCAGTATCAGCGTCTCTTTCAGACGGGCCAGCACCACCGGCCCAATGCCCGCAACTTCATCGATCTGCTCCCAGCTCGCGAACCGGCCCAGTGAGTCGCGCCGCGCAATCAGTCTCGCCGCCAGCGCCGGACCGATACCCCGAACTTTTTGCAGGTCGCTCGAACCAATGTAGTTGATGTCCAACGACCCTGCCGGCGTGGTCTCCGATACCACCGGAGAGGCCGTTTCCACGGGCGTAAGCCCGGTATTTCGTGCCACGGTCTCCCGCGGCGGACCGGTCGGAAGCGTCACCCGGCCGGCCATAGCAGTCGCAAGCGTCAGGCCTATTCCGCGAACCCGCGTCAGGTCCTCCAGATACCGGAACTGCGCCCGTTCCCGCTCCTCGATGATACGCTCCGCCAGTGACGGTCCGACCCCAGGCAGCCGGACCAGGTCCGCCGCCGGAGCCGTGTTCGGGTCGATCGGCCCCTTCAGCGGCTCCGCCGCCGCCCTCGCCTCATCCCGCCCTTCCCTGCTCGCCGCCTCCAGCGCCGCCACATCCAGCGCCGGCAATTCCTCCAACACCCTCTGCGGCCTCTCCAGCCACCGCGCCCCGCTCGCGATGACCAGCAACCCCACAATAATCGCCAGCGCCCGGCGCTCGTCGCCACTGAGGGTCATCGCTTCACCGCAGTTTCACGATGTCGGAAGAAAGACATGGCCCCCAACCCGCGTGCGCGTGCGGGTGCGGGTGCGAAAGTGACCCCGCCATCCCCCGTGCGCGGGTGTGACGCCGCCGCGACCGCACCCCTCGCTATCTGCTTCGCATGCGCACGCGCACTCGCACGCGGGAAACGGCCGGTCAGCCGCCGTTGTAGATGAGCGCGGTGACCACCCGGCCGACCGCTTCCAGACCGACAGGAGAGGTATTTTCGACGATATCGCCGTGGGTATGCCAGTGTTCGTAGTCGAAATCGATGATATTGATCGTGCGGATTCCGGCCTTGTTGAGCGGGACGTGATCGTCGGTGATGCGGCCGCCATCGGTACGCGGGAACATGGCGCCGAGACCGATCTGTTCGGCGACGCTCCAGACGCGGTCCACGACTTCGGGCGCGTACTCGTAGGAATTGGTCTCGATCGGGAAGCGCGGGTCGCGGTCACCGACCATATCGAGCAGGATGCCATAGAGCGGGCGGAAGTCCGGCGGCTGATTGGCCGCGAAGTGTTTCGCACCGAGGTACATGTCCGGCTCGCCGGGCCCGTAGTCCTCGCCGTCGACCAAGAGTATGTCGACCCCGATGGGCGGGGAATGGCTGGAGAGGACGCTTGCCAGTTCCATCAGGACCGCCGTCCCGCTGGCGCCGTCATTGGCGCCGAGGATGGGTTCGTTCGGGCGCTCGCGATCCATGTCTGCGGTCGGGCGCGTGTCCCAGTGGGCGAGCAGCAGGATGCGGTCGCGGGCGTTCACGTTGAAGCGGGCGAACACGTTGGACATGCGGAGCGTGCGGCCGTTGCTCGCGGAGTGCGTGAACTCCTGCACGATGACGGTGTCCGCGCGGTCACGCATGTGGCGTGTCATCCAGCCGAGCTGCGCGGCATGGCCGGCCATGCCGGCGACACGCGGGCCGAAATCGACCTGGCGGCGCAGCAATGCGTGCGCGTTCTGACCGGAGAATGGCGGCACGTGCGCTGTATCGATCGCTGCAACGGAGTACGCGGGCGTCTGCCTCATGTCGCCCTGGCACGTGGCGGCGACGAGCGCGAGTGCCGCGCACGCGACGACGGCCGCGCGGATCACCGGTACTGCGCCGGCAGCCGGCCGGCGTTGATGTTGAAGCGGCCGTAGAAGCTGAGCAGGAACTGACTCGACGTGTTGCGCGTGCCCACGTAGTTCTGGCGCGCGACGTAGTTGCCCTGCATGCCCACTGTGATCTCCCTGATGCGGGACTCGACGAAGAGATTGGCGGTGCGTGTGCCCAGGTCGAGGAATGCAATGCAGCCCTCGTCCTCGGCGATCATCGTGTAGCGGCACTGCCGCTGGTTCTGCTGCGAGAACGTCAGTGTGGCCGATATCGGGGCGTCGAGACGACTGCCGAGCGGGCCGGCCGGCAGCGTCGCGGAGACCGACAGGTCCTGCTGGAGTCCGCCGGACTCGGCACCGCCCGTCGGGTCGAGCGTCTCGCCGGCCGAGTACGATGCACGATACGTCGCGAGGAACGCGCGCGGAAGGCCGATGGAGAGTGAGAACGGGAAACGGATCTCGGTGCCGCCGCGGGCCTGGTCCTGACCGTCGAAATATTCGGTGGTGCGGTCGATGCGCTCGACACCGGCCGACGTCGAGAATGACGTGATGATGCCTTCGAAGCGGCCGGCGATCTGCTGCGGCCGCCACTGCACCGTCGCCTTCGGCCAACCGACCTCGCGCTGGAGACGCGAGCCGCCGCGCGCATCGAACACCTCGGTGTCCGCATCGTGATAGCTCATGTCGACGCGCAGACTCGAGATGATGCGGATGCCGCTCGACGCGCGGAACTCGCCGCGCTGCTGCGCACGCGATGCGGTGTCGGTGCCGATCACGGTGTAGCTGTCCAGGTCGCCGAGACCGAACTGGTAACCGACGCCCGGCAGGAACGACTCGCGCTCGAACTGCGACGTGAGCGTGCTGCGCCACGTCATGTCAACGATCTCGATACGCCGCATCATGCGCGCCGCGATGCCCGTCGAGTCCATACCCAGCGCGCGCACCAGACCCGGCGTCTGGATCGTGAAGCGGCGACCCACCTGACGCTGCGAATCGAACCTGCGCTGCATCTCCGCCGTCGTGTCACTGCCGACCGGGATCAGGTCGAGATAGGACGGGCTGCGGTCCGTCGTGTAGCGCGACGCGTACGTGTACTCGCCGCGCAGCCATGTCGTGATGTTCGGCCGGAAGGCGAGCGAGCTGCTCAACGAGCGTGAGCGCTCCCATCCGACATCCGTGCCGCCGATGCTCGAGCGAGCGCGCTCGAGTGCGTCCAGCTCGAACGGCCGGTTCGTCGCGCGCTCCGGGTCCAGCAGGTCGCGGTCACTCGTCAATCCCACGCTCAGGTTGAGCGGCGTGAACGGACGGAGCGTCAGCTGCGCATCATTGCGCAGTCCCTGACGCGGCGACTCGATGCCGACCACGCTCGTATCGCCCGGCAGCGCGAGGATCCGGTCATAGCGGAACGAGCGCGACATCTGGTCGTTGTACGACGACCCGAACTGTATCGCAGCCGGGTTCCAGCGCAGCTGCGAGGCAAGGAGTCGCCGGAACACGTCGCTGTTCTCGAGGACGTCCGGCGTCAGCGCGCGCAGCCCGCTCTCGATGAAACCGGGCACGGCCGGGAACGTGCGCGGCACGAGGTCGTAGCGGTACGTGTAGTCGCCCGTGAACCCGCGTGACTCCGAGCGCGACGTGATGTTGCGGTTCTCGGCCGTGGCGTACGCCAGCCGCAATGCCGACCCGTCGAGCAGCACGCTCACGAACGGGTTCGCGCTCGGCGTGCGCTTGCTGAGCCGCAGCCCGACGCGCGTCATGTCCGAACCGGATTGGCGCAGCCCCTCCAGCTGATCCGCCTGCACGTCCGTCTGCGACAGGAACGTCGGCGCCTGTGCGGTGCGCGTGTGGTTCACGGACAGGGGCAGGTCGATGCCCAGGCGGCCGGGCAGCACGCGGTCCAGCCGCGCATCCGCACCGAACGACAGCGCAGACCCGCCGACATACGATGGGTCCTCGTTCAACTGCCGGAACAGCGGACCCTGGTTCGACATCGTGATGTTCGCATTCACGAGATCGCCGGCATTCATGTTCAGCGCGATGTTGCCCGCAGCACCCGGATTCCGGTCCGGCACGTCGATGCGCATGTCATTGATCCAGACCTCACCGTCCACCGGCATGGCACCGCCGTTGTAGACCGCAAAGGACAGCTCGCGGACCGCGGCCAGGTTCGGCGCGCGCGCGCGGTCCTGGAGCACGATCGCGTACGTACTGTCCGCGCTCCACACGGTGTCCACTCCCGAGGGGCGCGGCCCGCGTTCGATCAGCAGTTGCTCCGCACGCGCCTTCAGATCGAACCACTGCGCGAAATCGATGACGATCTCGGGCATCCAGTCGGCCGCCGTCACCGGCCGGTCGCCGGTCGCCGGTGTCAGTCGTGTCTGGTAGAGGTAGAAATTCTGTGGATCACTGCCGATGCGGACCGTGAAGGTCTCATCGCCGTCCGGCCCCCAGTTGCCCTGGCGCGGCAGCACCCACAGCCGCAGTTCGCGGTACGTGAGCAGATTGCGCGGCTGCTGCGGATAGCGGTGATAGATCTCCGCGCGATCGCCGCCCTCCAATCCCGTGTAGGCGAGGCGCAGACTCTTCTCGTTGATCTCGGTGCCGCTTCGGTCGAACTGCTGGTTCGGGTCCTGCGCGCGCTCGCCGACGCCCGGCGGCGGACGGTACGCGACACCATCGGTGACCGCGCTCACGGGGCCAACCCGCACTTCCGCGGAGGCCGCACCGAAGCCCGGCTCGTTCTCGAGCAGGCCGCGCCGCACGCCGTCCACATCGCGCTTCGTCCAGCGTGAGCCGACAATGCGCATGCGCGCGAGCGACAGCAGCCGCTCCGTCTGCGGCTCGCCCGTCACGGTCAGGCGCAGGTGACGGATGAAGCGCCATGTCGCGTCGCCCGCACCGTTGAGCGGCTCACCGGAACGCAACGGTATGCGATAGAGACGGAAGCCGGTCTGCGTGGCTGCGGTATCGCGCACCAGGTACCGGCTCGCCTCGTCCAGCCGCACTACGTAGCGGAAGTACTGACCGTCGTCCGCATCCAGGATGCCGTTGCCGTTGAGATCCTCGGAGTCCTGCCGGCCGTTGTTGCGCGTGCAGTTGGCGCGCCGATCACCGAACGGGTAGACCGCGTTCGGCTCCGCCATGCACTGTTGATTCCACAGGCCCATGCGGTCGCGCTCGGTGCCCCACACTTCGCGATCGATGATGCGTGCTTCTTCGTCCAGCACACCGAGCCCCCACGGCCGCCCATCCTCGTACGTCCCGCTCGTGTTGCCCAGCGAGTCGATGTAGAACGCGTCTTCGCTCACGGTACCGATATCGAAGATGAGTGCGAGCGGCTCGTGGTCACCGGCACTGACGTAGAACTCGAGATACTCGGAGCGCGACATGTCGCGGCCCGTGGTGGACAGCAGTGTTGTGACCGAGCGCCAGCGGCGGTCATCGCCCGGCGGCGGCAGCGGCGACGGCGTGTTCGGGTTCTGCCCCCACGTCATCCACATCACCTGCTCCGGACGGTCGGTGCCGAAGATGTTGATGCCGCGGTCGATCTGCGTCGCCGGCAACAGTGCGCCGCGCACGGCGCCGTCCTGGAAGAAGTCGTGCTGCCAGACGATCGGCGCCGCGGTCGCTGCATCGAGCACGAACGGCAGCATGCCTTCGTCGCCCTGCGAGTTCTGCGGTGCGGAGCCGAGGCGCCAGTCCTGGCGACGCAGGCCGAGCGGCACTTCGTCCGTGTTCTCGAAATCATCGAGGTACGCCTGTCCCTCGCGGTTCGGGTTCGGCATCGAGAACGCGACCTCTCCCGTCAGCGCGACCGCGGACGCGCGCGTGCTGCGCATGCCCGGGATCGCGCCAACCAGGCGGTCGAGCAACGCGCCGCCCAGGTCGAACCGCCCGCTCACGCCGCCAAGGAACGCCGTGCCCGGCTCGACGCCCAGTTGCGGCCGTGACATCAGCGACTGCTCAGCCTGGTAGAGCCCGACGAAGTTCAGTTCACCGCGCTGCCCGACCGTGTAGCGCGCCGACGTGCCGAAGACGCTGGTCGGCGCGATGCTGAACAGCGGCTTCTGCTCCCACGTCGCGCGCAGTTCCGCATTGGGCGACAGCGCGAACAGGCCCTGCGGATCGTTGAGCGTGACAACGCCGATCTCGTAGTCAATGCTGTAATCGACGCCGCGCTCCAGCCGCCGCGAGCCGAGCGAGAGTCGCTCGCTTTCCTCACGCAGACCGAACGCGCCCAGGCTGAACGACGAGCGCAGCCCCTCCACCTTCACGCGGTACTTGAAGTTCAGCTGGAAGCGCGATGAAGCCGCACGATTGACGGGGTCGACCTCCTCGTAGATCGCCTCGTTCGCGTCCGTGCCCAGTTCGAGCAGCAGGTCGGCCGCGCTGAACTGTTCGCTCTCGACGGGAGCAGGCTGCGCGAACGGACGCAATGTCGGAAATACGATGTACGTGCCGCCGATCGATGCGATCGCGCCCGGCGCCGAGCCCGAACCGGTGCCGGATCCGGAGCCGAATCCGTCGCGCGCGGGCTGGAAGACCTGCGCGCCGTCGATGCGGTCGGCCGGCGACTCCTCATCGAGGCCGAAGAAGCGAAGCAGCGATATGCGACGGCCGAGCACATCCCGGAACGTCTGGCCACCCGCCTCGGCGCCGAGCGAGATCGTGAGATCGATCTCGCCGAGGTCCACCTGACTCGAGCTGTCGAGGCGGTAGACCTGATGCATTTCCATCGGCCACGTGCCTGCGCCCGGCTGATGCGACGCGGCCGGCCCGCGCAGCAGCCGCAGCCGCGGCGTCACACCGGCCGGCGAACTCTCCGGGTTCATGGTGCCGACCGTGTCACCCGTCTCCGTCACGAACGACACAGCGAGCGCCTCGTCCACGCGCAGCGGCGAGCGCAGCATGATCCACAGCCCGCTCGCGTGCATGAAGTAATCCTGCTCCTGCACGAGCCGGCGGAACGAGCCGGTGTGCCGGTCCGTGCCCGTGGGCGGCGCACCTTCCGCCAGGAAGTAGCCGGGCTGGCCCGCGGACTGGCCGCCCAGCCGCTCGTCACGGAAGACCTGGATGCCGCTGCCGACACCCGGCCGCACGCCCGGCGGAGCGTCAGTGCCGCGCAGGGCGAGCACGTCGATGTGCGGGACCTGGGCCAGCTCCGATGGCGGGACGATGAAGAAGAACTGGCCCGTCACATAGTCGGCATCGTCGATCACCAGCTCCGCGTCCTGCTCGAAACCCGCCTGCCCGCCCGTGCCCAGCCGAAACTCCTTCGTGCTGAGGTCGCCCTTCTGCTGGGCGAAGACCGTCTGCACGTCGAGCGGTCCGACCTGGGCCGCCGCCATCAGACCGAAATTCCCCGCCGGCACA
Organism: Gemmatimonadota bacterium; assembly: GCA_018224305.1. Taxonomy (GTDB): domain Bacteria; phylum Gemmatimonadota; class Gemmatimonadetes; order Longimicrobiales; family RSA9; genus SH-MAG3. Next base: position 2,623 of record JAGTUV010000430.1, on the reverse strand, counting down.
CCGCGCGTCAGGTAGCTCGACGTCGGCAGCCGGATCGAGACATCGCCGAACTCGACCCGCTGGAGGATCTCATCCTGCAGGCCCTGGTAGTACACATTGACATTGTTCGCCGCATCGAACTCGCGTGCCTGGTCATAGTCGATGTCGACATGCACTCGCTCCGATACGGTGCCGCCCGCGCGGATCATGAACTCGACGTCCGGCCGCAGCTCGGGGAACATGCCGGGCCGGCAGGTGAACTGTACACTCGGATCGCACGGCGTGAAGCGCGACCAGGCGCCGCCCATGTTGGCCTTGCCCTGGATCCGGACGCCCAGGTCGGCCCGGTCTCCAATGACGCTGGTCAGCAGGTCGTCCACGGTATCGCGCAGCACCACGGGCGGCGGCGGCAGGAAGCCCTCGACTTCGGCGGGTTCGGCCTCTTCGTCGGCTGCTTCCAGCGGGGCCCGTTCGGCTTCAGCGGCGTGGATGAGGGCGAGATCTTCGGGATTGACGTAGCGGTTGGTGAGCAGGCGCTGCCGCTCCGCACGCGTGAGCATGCGGGCAGTGGATGAGATCCACTCCTCCAGCCAGGTCGCGAAGGGTTTGGTGACGAACAGCGCGTCGAGCGGCGCGATCCGGAACGCGGGCAGCTCGAGCGGTGTCGGATCGAGGCCGGCCGCGACGCCTGGCCGCTGCTGTGCATGCAGCGACGGTGCGGCCAGCAGACTGCCGAGGAGCAGCAGGCCGGAAAAGCATTGACGCATGCGGGCGAACGGCGCCGTAGCGCCGGATTCCTTCCGAGCGGGTAGGGCGCCCTGCGATTCCGCCTCGACGCCTTGTAAATGACTGAAGTGCAAAATATTCTAATGGGTTACGTGAATCTTCTCAACCGCGCCAACCGCGCCCCGGCGTCACTCTGCCGGCGCCCGGCACGCCTCCGGGGACCATGCGGATTCTGACCCGCTACCTGTTACGGAGCCATATAGGGCCGTTCGTGTTCGCGCTCGCGACGCTGACCGGCATCCTGTTCGTGAACACGATCGCCCGCAGATTCGAGAATCTCGCCGGCAAGGGCCTCGAGTCATCGGTGGTCCTCGAGGTGTTCATGCTCTCGCTGCCGCACATCCTCGCCCTGACGCTCCCGATGGCTGTCCTGGTCGCCGTCCTCTACGCCTTCTCGCAACTCGCCGGTGACTACGAGATCACCGCGCTGAAGGCCAACGGAACGAACCTGGTCCGTATGATTATGCCATTGGTGTTCGCTGCGTTCCTTTTCGCCCTCTTCATGGTCTGGTTCAACGACCGCGTCCTGCCCGATGCGAACAGCCGCCTGAAGGCGCTGACGGCCGATATCGGCGCCATGACGCCGACACTGATGCTGCGCGAGCAGGTCGTCAGCCGCATCCAGACCGGCAACTACCAGCTCAAGTACTGGATCCGCCCGGGCCGCATCGACAACGAGACCCGGATGATGTACGACATCGTGATCTATGACCTGAGTAACGCGCGACATGCCCGTACCGTGTACGCGGACAGCGGCCGGATGACGCTGAACCCCGCTCAGACGGACATGATGCTGACGCTCTACGATGGTGAGACGCACGAGTCGGAGCAGGCACAACCGGCACAGCTCCAGCGCACTGCCTTCCACGAGCACCGCATCGAGATGAAGGGCGTCGGCACGGAGCTAAGACGCAGCGCCACGGAGTTCCGCAGCGACCGCGAGATGTCCGTGGCCATGCTGCGCGGCGTGGTCGATACCGCGCGGACGGAGCTGGCCGTCGTCCGCGCCGATGGACGCCGACTCTCCGCAGAGATGCTGGAGACCATGCTCGCCGGGCCCGCAGCCGAGCGCCGGATCTCCGATCCGCCCTCCGCCGGCCGCTTCTCCGATGTCGGTGCGCGCGGCATCCCCGACTCCGACCAGGTCGCCTACCGCGCCGCGCTCGATGCGCGACGCATCGCGAACAACGAGAAAACGCTCCAGGACCGCATCAACCAGTACCAGGTCGAGGTACACAAGAAGTTCGCGATCCCGTTCGCATGCATCATCTTCGTGCTGATCGGCGCACCACTCGCCGTGCGCTTTCCGCGCGGCGGCGTCGGCATGGTGATCGCCGCGTCACTGACGATCTTCGGCATCTACTACATGTCTCTCATCGGTGGCGAGAAGCTCGGCGACCGCGGCACCATCGCCCCGTTCTGGGGTCCGTGGGCGCCCAACCTGCTGTTCGGCGCCCTCGCGGTCTGGGCGCTCTCGCGCATCGGCCGCGAGACGTCCACCACCCGCGGCGGCACACTCGAGGACATGGGCGTAGTGCTGCGCGGCATCTTCGCCGGCCGGTTCCTGCGCCGGCGCCGCTCCACCGACGCGACGAACGCGTCATGAGCGTCGACGCCCGGTACCGCGCCGTGCCGGACTCCAGCCCCGCGAGCGCGTCATGAGCACGCTCGACCGCTACGTCGCGCGCGAGTTCATGCGTCTGTTCCTGCTGTTTGCGCTGTGCGCGCCGCTGCTCTTCGTGCTCGGCGACTGGACGGAAAAGATCGATCAGTACGCGCGCCAGCAATTGCCGCTTGCGAACGTGGCGCTCGGCTACGTCTATCAGATGCCGCTCTTCATCTCGTGGTCGTTTCCGGT
>JAGTUV010000429.1 GCA_018224305.1 Gemmatimonadota bacterium | reverse complement strand
GAGCCGAAGACGGAGATCCTCGAGACGGGCATCAAGGTGGTCGACCTGATCGCGCCGTACGTGAAGGGCGGTAAGACCGGCCTGTTCGGCGGCGCCGGCGTCGGCAAGACGGTAATCATCATGGAGCTGATCAACAACATCGCGATGGAGCACGGCGGCAAGTCCGTGTTCTGCGGTGTCGGCGAGCGCACGCGTGAAGGCAACGACCTCTACCTGGAGATGAAGGAGAGCGGTGTGCTGCCGAACGTCGCGCTCGTCTACGGCCAGATGAACGAGCCCCCCGGCGCCCGCCAGCGTGTGGGACTGAGCGGCCTCACCGTCGCGGAGTATTTCCGCGATGTCGAAAAGCAGGATGTGCTGCTCTTCGTCGACAACATCTTCCGCTTCACACAGGCTGGCTCCGAGGTGTCCGCACTGCTCGGCCGCATGCCGTCCGCCGTCGGATATCAGCCGACGCTCGGCACCGAAATGGGTGAACTCCAGGAGCGCATTACTTCGACGCGCGACGGTTCGATCACGTCGGTGCAGGCCATTTACGTTCCGGCCGACGACCTGACGGACCCGGCACCGGCGACTGCGTTCGCCCACCTCGACTCAACGACCGTGCTCACGCGCGCGCTGACCGAGATCGGCATCTATCCGGCCGTCGATCCGCTCGATTCGACGTCGCGTATCATGGATCCGCAGTTCGTCGGCGAGCGCCATTACAAGGTCGCGTCGGAGGTCCAGCGCATTCTCCAGCGCTACAAGGAGCTGCAGGACATCATCGCGATTCTGGGCATGGACGAACTCTCCGAGGAGGACAAGCTGATCGTCGGTCGCGCCCGCCGTCTCCAGCGCTTCCTGTCGCAGCCGTTCCACGTCGCCGAGACGTTCACCGGCATCAAGGGCAAGTACGTGAAGCTGGCGGATACCATTGAGTCGTTCGAGCGCGTCGCCGCTGGTGAGTTCGATCATCTGCCGGAGCAGGCGTTCTACATGAAGGGCGGCATCGAGGACGTGATCGCGGCCGCGAAGGACATGGCGTAATGGCGAACCGGATCAAGGTCGCGATCATCAGCCCGGAGAAGACGATCTTCGAGGGCGACGCGGACATGGTCGTTGCACCCGCGTGGGACGGCGAGGTCGGCATATTGCGCGGCCACGCACCGATGCTCGTGCTGCTCGGAGCCGGCGAGATGCGCATCAAGCTCGGCGGCGCAGAGGAGCGCTTTCACGTGGAGGGCGGCTTCATGCAGGTGGCCGATGACGTGGTGACGGTCCTGAGCGAGAGCGCATCGACGGCTGGCTGATCGTCGCTGCTGCGCACGTGAATGGCCGGTTGCGCGCGTCGCGACCGGCCTTTTTCTTGCTGCCCCAGGCGCACAGACATCGAGTCAGGACCCTGCACAAGGCGGATAGATGAGCAATCGTCAGATCGTGCTTCTCGGTACACTCTTCGCCTCATCGGCGTTGTGCGCCGGGGCGGCCGCGCCGCTCGCGGCGCAGGCGTGGGATACCCCGGCATTCTTTTCGCCTCGGCCGGGCGAGGACATCGGCCTCTACATCATCGATGCGGACGGTGTCAGCGATCTCGGCTTTGCCGGGATCTGGAGGCAGGAAGGCAACATCAATCTCGGCGTTCGTGCAGGCATCGCAGGCGGCGACTACTATACGATCGGCGCCGAGTTCTACGGCCCGCTCAATGTGCTCGGTCCGCAGTCGCCGCTGCTCGTGTCGTGGGTGCTCGGTGCGGGCGCCACGTTCAACGGCGTGACATGGCTGCGGATTCCGCTCGGTGCGAGCATCGGCCTGGATCTGGGGTCAACGAACTCGCTGCGGATTCTGCCGTACGTCCATCCGCGCGTAGCGTTCGATCTCGTGGCGTTCGACACGGCGGATGGAGAAGAGACGGATACGGAGTTCACCTTCGACCTGGATCTCGGCGCCGACATCGGCATCGGTCAACAGTTCGTGCTGCGGTTCGGCGCGACGATCGGCGACCGGTCGGCAATCGGTGCGGGGATCGCATATAAAATGGGGCGTCGACTCGTCGTACGCTGAGCTCATTGCGCATAGACCTTCATATACACAGCACTGCATCGGATGGGAGCCTGTCGCCCGGCGCCGTCGTCACGACGGCGCTGGCCGGAGGCCTTCACATCATTGCCATCGCGGACCACGATACCACCGCTGGCGTCATGGCAGCGCAGGTCGCGGCTGAAGGATCCATCCACGTCATTCCCGCACTCGAACTGTCGACCTATGACGCGGGCGCCGAGTATCACGTGCTCGGTTACTACGTGGACATTGCGAACCCCGTACTCGTCGAACACGCGGGCCGCGCTGCGGGTGCCCGGGAGATCCGCATGCACGGCATGATCGACCGGCTGGTCGCGATCGGCATACCTGTGACGTTCGAGGACGTGCTCGCGGCGGCAGGGACGAAGCCCGACAGCCTGGGCCGGCCCCATCTCGCGAAGGCACTGCTTCAGCGCGGTCATGTGACGACGGTATCCGAGGCATTCGACCGCTACATTGGCGATCAGGGTCCCGGGTTCGTGCCGACAGCGCTCATCACACCGTTCGACGCGATCGACATCATTCATGGCGCGGGCGGTGTTGCCGTGTGGGCGCACCCGCGGCCGGAGGCGCTGCGTACCTTGCTCTCGCCGCTCGTTGCCCACGGACTCGACGGGATCGAGTGTTACCGTCCAAGGCTGACGCACGCGGATACCGAGCGCATCTCCGCCACTGCCGCGGAGGCCGGATTGTTCGTTACGGGCGGCTCCGACTGGCACGGGGAATGGCAGGGGCGTCTCGGTGATTTCGCAGTCGAACGCGACGACGTCTCCCGGTTCCTGGATATCGGCGGCATCTGATGTCGAGGTTGCGGCGGCGCGCCCTGTGCACGGGAGACCTGTATGGCACGCGATGACCTGCCCGGAAGGAACAGACCCGGCTCCACTGTGCGGGGCTCTCGAGGCTCGACGCAGCGCGGCCGTGAAAGCCGGCGGCCTTCCGCGCGACCGTCACGCCGTGCGCTGCGACGCCCGGGCACGACGCGACGAAGCACCCGCAGCGCATCTGCCGCTCGACAGTCCGCACAGGGCCGGCTGAAGAGATTCCGCCAGGGATCTCTTCTGGCGGTGGCGATCACGGGCTTGTTCCTGATTCTCTGGGGTGTCCCCGAAGACGCGCCCGCGCAGCCGGTCGGCGCCGCCGTTGCCGGCGCACCGGCTGCTTCCGGCACCGTCACCGCAGGCGTGGGCGCGGCAACCGCCAGCGCTGACGCCGAGCTTGGCGGGGCGACCTCTGTATCGCAGGTCGAGCCGGGCGCAGGCGACGAGCAGGCGGCCGGGGAGCAGGCCACCGACACGGCACAGGAAGCACCGGGCTCTCCTCTGGTCGATACGGCGGCCGGCAACACGCGCGCAGATCCGGGCCGCAGTGTGGAAGAGGCGACGAGCACGGTCCGGCAGTTCGCCGTCGATTTCACGACGCTTCTGCCCAAGATCCTGATCGCACTCGGCCTTCTGCTCGCTGCCGGCATCATCGTTCGCCTCGTTCGTGCGGTGCTGCGGCGCGTGCTCGGCGAATGGGAGCGCGCCGACGCAGTCACTGCGATCGCCGGGATCGTGATATGGCTGCTCGCGTTCGGCATCGCACTCAGCGTGATTGCGGGTGACACGCGTACGCTCATCGGCTCGGTCGGACTGCTCGGCCTGGCACTGTCATGGGCGCTCCAGGCACCGATCGAGAGCTTCGCCGGCTGGCTGCTGAACTCGTTCAAGGGCTACTACCGCGTCGGTGACCGGATCGCCGTGGGCGAGGTCTTCGGCGATGTCTACCGCATCGACTTCATGAATACGACGGTGTGGGAAGCCGGCGGGCCGGACAAGCCGGTGCAGGGAGCACAACCGACCGGGGCACTGATCACATTCCCGAACTCGGAAGTGCTGCGCGCCAACATCGTCAACTATACGCGCGGTTTCCCGTACGTGTGGGATGAGATCCAGATCGGGGTGTCCAACGAGAGTGATCTCGGGTACGCGATGCGCGTGATCGCTGCCGTCGCACGTGAAACGATCGGACCTTCGATGCAGGGGCCGGTCGAAACGTACCGTGCGCTCCTCGATCAGGAGAACCTCGCCTATGATGTCTCCGACGAGCCGCAGGTCTACCTGTCACCCACCGATTCATGGACGGACGTCGTGGTCCGCTACCTCGTCAGTGCACGCGAGCGAAGGAAGTGGTCGAGTGCACTGCATCTGCGGATCGGCGAAGAGCTGGCCAAGCCGGAGCATCGCCAGCGGGTGCAACCATCGTATCCAACAGCGCGAAGGTTGAACATGCTGTCGGACGCGGAGGATCAGGACGCGTAAAGCGGCTGCACGCCTGACACGAGCACCGATGCGGGCGGAGCACGTGAGGCGTCAGGCTCAGACCACCTGCAGCACTGCGCCTTTCAGGTAGGATGACTCCGGGATCTGCACGATCTCCGGATGATCGGATGCCTGTCCCCTCCACTCGATCCAGCGCACCGGCCGCCCTGCGTCGGCCGCCGCGCTCTCCAGCATCTCCCGAAACAGCCATGTGCTCATGTGGTAGGAGCAGCTGAACGTGCAGAGGATTCCGTCAGGGCGGAGTATGCGCAGAGCGCGCAGATTCAGTTCCTTGTATCCGCGCAGGGCCGCCTGAATGGAGTCTTTCCGTTTCGCGAACGCGGGCGGGTCGAGGATGATCGTGTCGTACTGCTCGCGCGATGCGTCCTGCTCGCGCAGGTAGTCGAACGCGTTCGCTTCGACGTAATCAATACGATCGGCGCGGGTACCGTTCAGTGCCGCGTTGTGGCGTGCACGTGCGAGTGCATCGGCCGACGAGTCGATCGCAGTCACGTGCTCGGCTCGTCCGGCCAGGTGCAGCGCAAACGAGCCGTGATAGGAAAAGCAGTCGAGCGCCCGTCCCTGCGCGAGCGCGCCGGCGCGCACGCGATTCTCGCGCTGGTCCAGAAAGGCACCGGTCTTCTGCCCCGTCCACGGGGCCGCGAGGTAGACAACCTCACCCTCGCGCACCTCGAGTTCTTCCGGCACGCTGCCGTACAGCAGCGCCACGTCCTCGGGCAGCTGTTCCAGTTTGCGGACGGGCACGTCGTTCCGTGCAAGGATGCCGGCGGGTGCACACGTATCGATGAGCGCCGCGACGATTTCCTCGCGAAACACCTCGAGGCCAGCCGAAAGCATCTGCACCACGAGGTGGTCGCCGAAACGATCCACTACCAGCGACGGCAGTCCATCGGCTTCGGCATGCACCACGCGGTACGCCGTTGCGTCAGGCGACAGCGATTCCCGATAGCGCACCGCCGCCGCCACGCGCGCACGCCAGAACCCCGCATCCGGCTCCACGTGTTCACGGCTCAGCAGGCGCAGCGCAATCTGCGACGAAGGGCTCCAGAGCGCCGTGCCGACGCGCCCGCCTCCTTCATCCACGACGTGCACCGCGCCCGCGGCGCCTTCCGCCGGCCGCACCACGTCGCTCCGATAGATCCACGGGTGGCCGCCGTCCTTCCAGCGCGCGGCTCCGCGCCGGTTCACTGTTGCGGTGCGGATCTGGCGGACCCCGTCCCGGTTCGTCACGTTGGTACCCGTCGGTGCATGCGACCGCGGAGGTATGATGATATCACTGAGAAACGCTCCACAGGCCTGTAGCTCGCTGTACTCATCTGCTGCAAGTCTAACGTGGGCGTCGATTGCCAACCATGCGCGTCCCTCGAATTGCATCCGCCTCGGAGCAAGCGTCGCCGTATTCGTTTTGCTGGCTGCATGTTCCTCTCCTGATCCCTCCCGGGACACTTCGCCGGACGCGACACCTGCGATGCCCCCGCAGGATCCGCCACCGGACATGGGCCGGACATCCGATGTTCAGCCGGACAACACGTTCATTGAGGGATCGGAGCACGTCTGGCTCGCGGCGCGCGACCGGGGCGTGACCTTCCGCGCAGTGGGGCAGGAGCCCGGCTGGCTCGTCGAAATCGAAGGGGATCGGCGGATTCGCGTCGTGACTGACTACGGACAGGATGAGCGGGTCACGCCCGTTCCGCGCCCCGTCGTCGATTCCACCACCTGGACGACGACATATCGTGTCGTGACGGAAGGTCGCGAACTACGCATCAGCATCCGCGACGAACCGTGCGTGGATACGATGAGCGGCGAACGCTTCCCGACCACCGTTACGCTCGTGCTCGACGGCACTACCTGGCACGGCTGCGGGCGCGCGCTCGACGACCTCCCGTGAGGCGCTGACGATCGCGGTGGCGTATTGGCCCCGGCGCGGATTGGCCCCGGCGCGGCCCGGCGGATCAGCCCCGGCGCATGGTTGACGGCGACAACATCCCCCCGCGATAATTTCCGGCTCGGCCCGCGCTGAATCGGAGGTCGTTACGAGACCTTGACCGAGGGCGTAGCCACTGTTAAGTTGGATTGCTCGGCGCGAACGTTTCTTTCGCGCCACAGGTACGGCGCCACAACGCCGACAGATATTTGACAATTCGGGTGATTGGGATCGTCGAGAAGACGAGCGCTGATAGGCGAAGTATTGTACCGGTGGACCGGGCCAACTGCACGGCTTTGGTGGTGGGAGTGGTAAGTGTGAGTGTTAGAGGGTTGGGGAGTGGGAGTGGGGAGTTTTTCGGAACTTGCCCTCGCCCTCGACCATGCCCTTGAACTATCCCGCTCCGGCGCCCACACCCGAGGCAGTGAT
>JAGTUV010000428.1 GCA_018224305.1 Gemmatimonadota bacterium | reverse complement strand
TCCCCCTCCCTTTCCACAGCCTCCTGCCGCCGGCTCCGCGGATAGCGCCACGGCAGCCGGAGCGTGAACTCGGAGCCGTCCCCGAGGATCGACTCGACGGTGAGGTCGGCGGCCAGCAGGTGGGTGAGCCGGCGGGCGAGCGCGAGGCCCAGGCCGGTACCTTCAGCCTTGCGGGTGCGGGACTGCTCCGCCTGCCAGAACGGGTGGAAGATGCGATCAATGTCGGCCTCCGCGATGCCGCAGCCAGTGTCGTGAACCGCGATGACGACGTCGTGGGCTTCGGTGCGTACCGTGAGGCCGACGGTGCCTTCGTCGGTGAACTTGATGGCGTTGCCGACGAGGTTGAGCAGCACCTGCTTCAACTTTGCCGGATCCGTCTCGAGCGCGACCTCATCGTCCGGGAGTTCCACCACGAGGTTGACACCCTTCGCCTCGGCCAGCGGCCGGAGCATGGAAACGATGTCCTCGAGGAGGGCGGGAACGGCAGTGGTCTCGATATCGAGCTCGGCGCGTCCATCCTCGAGGCTGGAGTACGTCAGGATCTCGTTGATGAGGCGCAGCAGGTGGCTCGCGCTTTTCCGTATGCGCCCGACTTGCTCCTGGGATTCGTCGGGCAGCTCAGCGGGCACGCCCATCATCAGGAGTTCGGCATAGCCGATGACGGCATTGAGGGGCGTGCGCAGCTCGTGTGACATGACGGCGAGGAAATCGGCCTTGGCTTGTGCAGCCTCCTGCGCGCTGCGATAGAGGCGGGCATTGTCGATGGCAACGGCAGCCCGCTGGGCAATTTCGAGTGTGAGCAGGAGGTCGGGCTCCGGGATGGGGCCGCGATCCGGGAACCGGATCAGCATCATCGCCCCCACAGGCTCCTCACGCGCGATGAGGGGCAGGAGCATGACACGCATGCCATCAGGCAGCGATACATCATCGTCTCCCAGGCCGAGGACAGCCAGCAGATCGGGGTCGCTGCGCTGGTCCGTTTTCCATGGTTCGCCGGTGCTCAGGGCGCGCGCTGGCCCGGTGGCGGAAAGAAACTTTGGCTGTGCGGACCGCAGCCGTTCGGCGAGCGGGCGGGCATCCCCATGGGACGCGACGGCGACTCTCTGGAACTCGGCATCGGACTCGACGAGGTCGACAATGCAGCAGTCGGCCAGCACGGGCACGACGAGCTCCGCGAGCTCTTCGAGCGCCTGCAGGTCGTCGAGCGTGGCGGAGAGCAGCCGTGTAGCCTCGCTCAGCAGACCTGTGCGACGCTCGCTCTCTTCTGCCGCCTTGCGCCGGGCATGCTCCCGCACGAGCTCGCGCTCCTGCTGTTCGGCCCTGATGCGTTCCGTGACGTCGCGCAGCGCGGCCAGGCGCGCGGGCCGGCCTTCCCAACGGGTTCGCGTCGCGCGCAGTTCGGCGACACAGGGCCCGCCGTCAGCGCGGAAGAGATCGATGGTGGTAGTGTCGCCTGAAACGAGCGGAAAGCCGAACGATTCGCCGATCAGCTGGTCGGAGGGCCGACCGAAGAGCTGTTCGGCCGCCGGATTGGCGAAACAGATCAGGCCGTCCATGTCGACGATCATGATGCCATCACTCGTCGTCATGACGAGCATGCGCAGATTGCGCTCGCCCGTCTCGAGTTCATGGACGCGTCGCTGGAGATCCAGCATCCTGCGGTTCCGCTTCGCGGCGGCGAGCGCGGCCCGATCCAGGATGTGATAGTCCGATCCGGCAAGGTAGCAGTCGATCTCTGCACCGCTGCCTGCACCACCAGGGACCGTACTGTCACTGGCATCCCAGAAGCCAGCAGCATCACCGACGACTACCAGGGCGGAAACGCCGTATTCACGGCGCACGCTGAGTATCCGGTCGTCCGCGGCGCCGTCCGTGCCGCGGACGTCCAGTACGACGATGTCCGGGGCCGCCGCGCCGGCATCCGCAACCGGTGCACCTGCGGCGGCGGGATCGATCGCGAAGCGGGCAAGCGACGATTCCTCCAGTGTCCGTCGCACTTTCTCCGCCCGATCGCCGTCGAAATCAATCAGCAGGACCCTCAGCGTCTCCAAAGTCAGAACCCGCCAGCTGGTGTGAATAGGCCCCGCCACCCATGGGGTCACGATCGCCGCGGCGTAACGTTTGCACGAGGAATGCCACACGTTGCCGGAACTCGTTGCTCAGCGTCATTGCTCGAAAGGGGCCGACTCGGCCTCGAAGGCATTTTGGGCGCACCAGGCGGAACGGTGGAAGGAGCCGACCCTGTCGAAATTCCAGTTGAAACTCTATGTCACGGGCAAGACGCCCCGCGCGGAGCTGGCGATCGCGAACCTGCGCCGGATCTGTGAGGAAGAGTTGCAGGGCCAGTATGAGCTGCAGATCATCGATGTCATCGAGAATCCGCAGCTGGCCGAGGATGAGAGGATCCTGGCGACGCCCACATTGATCAAGCGCCTGCCGCTGCCGCTGCGCCGCGTGATCGGTGACCTGTCGGACAAGGACAAGGTACTGCTCGGCCTCAACGTCTGGCCCGACGCCCCGTCACCCGAGACCGCCGGGGACACTCCCGCTCAGGACAATCCATGAACTCGAAGGTGAAAAAGCTGGAGACCGGCATTCCATCGTTCGACGCGATTGCCAAGGGCGGCCTGCCGCGTAACCGGACGACGCTGGTCTCGGGCACGGCCGGCAGCGGCAAGACCGTATTCGCAATGCAGTTCCTCGCGGCCGGCATCAGGGACGGCGATGAGAACGGGGTATTCGTCACGTTCGAGGAGTCCGCGAAAGACATCCGCGAGAACATGGGCAGCTTCGGCTGGGACCTGGAGGGATGGGAGCAGCAGAAGAAGCTCGCATTCGTCGATGCCTCGCCTGACCCCGAGACCGAGCAGGTGGAAAGCGGCAGCTTCGATCTGGGTGCACTGCTCGCCCGTGTAGAGAACGCCATCAACAAGGTCGGGGCGAAACGGGTCGCAGTCGATTCGCTCGGTGCGGTGTTCTCGCAGTTCTCCGATCAGTCGATCGTGCGGCGCGAACTCTTCCGCATCGCATCGGCACTCAAGAAGCTGGGCGTCACTGCGGTCATGACGGCGGAGCGCACCTCCGACTATGGCCCGATCGCGCGCTTCGGCGTGGAGGAGTTCATTGCCGATAACGTGATGGTGCTGCGCAACGTACTCGATTCCGAGAAGCGCCGGCGCACCGTCGAGATCCTGAAGTTTCGCGGCACGGACCACCAGAAGGGCGAGTTTCCGTTCACGATCGTCTCCAAAGGCGGTATGGTCGTGATTCCGCTGTCAGCGATGCAACTGCGGCAGAAATCTTCGGAGGTACGTATCACGTCCGGTAACGAGGAACTGGACGCGATGTGCGACGGCGGTTTCTTCCGCGACTCCATCATTCTCGTGTCTGGCGCAACCGGCACGGGCAAGACGTTGATGGTAACGGAATTCATGAACGGCGGCGCCGCCAGGGGCGAGCGCTGTCTGCTGATGGCGTTCGAAGAGAGCCGTGAGCAGCTGATCCGCAACGCGACCGGCTGGGGCGTGGACTTCGAGGAGATGGAGAATGAGGGGCTGCTGCGTATGGTGTGCGACTATCCAGAGGTGACGGGGCTGGAGGACCGGTTGCTCGCCATCAAGGACCTCGTGCAGGAGTTCAAGCCGCACCGCATTGCGATCGACAGTCTGTCGGCGCTCGAGCGCGGCGGTACCGAGCGCGGTTTTCTCGAGTTCGTGATCGGCCTGACGTCCTTCATCAAGCATCAGGAGATCGCCGGGCTGTTCACATCGACGACGCAGTCGCTCATGGGCGGGTCGTCGATCACCGAGCGGCACATATCGACCCTCACCGACTCCATCATCCTGCTTCGTTACGTCGAAGATTTCGGCCAGATGAAGCGCGGCATGACCGTCCTGAAGATGCGGGGATCGAAGCACGACCGCGACATCCGCGAGTTCGTCATCGATCATGAGGGCATGCACATCGGCCGCCCGTTCCGCAATGTGACCGGCATCCTCTCCGGCGCTCCGGTGCATGTATCCCCCGGTGATGTCGAGCGCGTGTGGTCAGCGTTCGACAACGAGCTCACCCGGAAAGAGGAAGGACTCGCGGACGCGAAAGCGCTCTCCGACTAGCCGGGAAAGCCTGTGCACCGCGCGGAATGCGGCTTGCATTTCAGGCAGCAGGACCTTCACAGGAGAGCCGGCGAGCATGGGCGGGACGCGAACGATACGGGTGCTTCTGATCGCACCCGGTGACGTGCAGACGCCTGACTGGCGCCACCCTGCCGTCACGTTCGATGTAGCGCGCGCAGCCGACTTCGCAGCTGCCGCCGACATCCTGAGGTCCCGGCCGGTGGACGCCGTCGTTCTGGACATGGGCCTGTCTGCCGATCCCCCCGCCGACCTCCATCGCCTGACCGGATTTCCCACCGCTGCCGCCCGACTTGTCCTGTCCCCTGCGCGGGTGCCGGACGACCCCGGCTCCAGCACGTTCACATGGCTGCCGGTGGAGGCCCCGGCCGACCAGCAGGCGGAACTGCTGTGGCTCGCGGCGGAGCAATCGCGAGCCGCGCAGGGCGCCGAGCGGAGTAAGTCGCGGTTCCGCGATGTCATCGAGCGCAACGCGGACGCGCTGGTTGTGATGAACGATGATGGTGTCATCCTGTTCGCAAACTGGATGGCCGTAGAACTGTTCGGCCAGGCGCGCTCGGACCTGATCGGCAGTTCGTTCGGGTATCCTGCGGTGGCGGGTGAGACTACGGAACTGGATATCCGTACGGACGGCCATTCGCGTGTGGTCGAGATGAGGGTGGTCGAGTCGGAATGGGAAGGCCGCAACGCATGCATCGCATCCCTGCGTGACATCACCCACCGCAAGCAGGCGGAAGCGAATGCGCGCGGGCTGATCCGCGAGCAGGCCGCACGTTCCGTGGCCGAGACGGCCGCGCGGCGGTTCCGGTTCCTGGCCGACTCCAGTACGGTGCTGTCAGCATCGCTCGACTTCCATACGACACTGAGTGAGCTCGCGCGGCTGTGTGTCTCGGAGATCGCGGAATGGGCTGTCGTGTACGTCATCGATGACGCGGGCTGCGTGCGACGCCTCGACGTGGCGCATCGGGATGCCGGGAAGCGTGAGCTCGCGGAGGTGCTGCGTGAGTCGAATGTGCCTCTCGTCGAGCCGCACCCCGTCCTCGACGTGCTGCGCACCCGGATGCCGCTGCTGGAGCGCGAGGTGAACGAGGAGCGCCTCCAGTCTCTTTCCGAGAATCAGGAGCACGTCGAGCTCATCCGCGCACTGTGGATGGCATCGTTCATGGTGGTGCCGCTGACTGCCCGGGACCGCAGCCTCGGCGCCATCGCGTTGATTGCGGCCAATGAGGATGACGCCTTCGACGAGGATGATCTCGAACTGGCCGAGGACCTCGCCCTGCGCGCGGCGCTCGCCGTCGATAATGCGCGCCTCTACAGGGCCGCGCAGGAGATCAACCAGACGAAGTCGGACCTGTTCGCCGCCATCTCGCACGACCTCAGAACACCGCTGAACTCGATCATCGGCCACGCCGACCTGCTCGCCATGGGCATTCCGGAAACACTCGGCGAAGGGGGCCTGCGGCATGTCGAGCGAATCAACAAGTCGGCTCTTCACCTCGTGCATCTGATCGATGACCTGCTCACACTGGTCCGGCTCGAGGCAGGGCGGGAAGAACTGCAACTCGACGATGTGTCAGTCGGCGACGTCGTCAGCGACGTGAGGGCCGTCGTCGAACTGCTCGCCAGCGAACGCGGCCTGAAGTTCACTACCCATGTCGCCGCGCCCGATCTCACGCTGAGGACGGACCCGTCCAGGTTGCGGCAGGTGCTGCTCAACCTGATCGGCAATGCCATCAAGTACACCGACGATGGGTCTATCCGGCTGGTCGTCGAGTCAGACGGCGATGCCGTCCGGCTGGTGGTCATCGACACCGGAGTCGGCATCGCGTCCGACGACCTGGAGAAGATGTTCGAGCCGTTCTGGCAGGCGGACACGGCACGACGGAATACGGACAAGGGCACCGGCCTCGGCCTCAGCGTCGTTCAGCGCATGATCGCCTTGCTCGGCGGCAGAATTCAGGTGGAAAGCAAGCCCGGCAGCGGCAGCACGTTCACGGTAACCCTGCCCGTACGACATCCGCACGACGACAGCACCGGGAACGGGACAGCCGCGGACAGCCTGTCGCTTCAGGAACCATAACACGGCACCACCCGCCAAACTGACCGTCCGGAACGATCGCCGCCCGGCGTCGCGCCGGGGCGCACCGCGACGTATTGTACGTGGTGACGAGCGCTCGGCTGCATGGGGAACGAAACACATGCCCCCCATGGTATGAGCCTTGCGAATTCGCGAGTCCGGCAGTCAACGGGACAAACCCGTTTCATCCCACGCCCCAGGGGGTCCGATGTCTTCGCGACCGGCGAGAGGCCGTGTCCTCTTCTACCTGCTGACAGTTTCGTTTCTCCTGATCGATACCTCCCCTGCGGCAGGTCAGTATTTCGGCCGGCAGAAGGTCCAGTACGAGACGTTCGACTGGCGGATCATGGAGACCGAACGCTTCGATATCCATTTTTATCCGGAAGAACAGACTGTAACGACCGATGCCGCCCGGATGTCGGAACGCTGGTACGCGCGGCTGTCGCGTGCGTTTCAGCATGAGTTCGTCAAGAAGCCGATCATCTTCTACGCCGATCACCCGGACTTCCAGCAGACGAACACGACGTGGGGGCAGCTTACGGAGGGCACGGGCGGTTTCACGGACGCGCTGCGGAACCGTGTCGTGATGCCGTTCACCGGCAGTTACTTCGAGAATGACCACGTGCTCGGTCACGAGCTGGTGCACGTGTTCCAGTACGACCTGTCCTCATCGGCGGGCGGCGGTGGCCTCCAGGGTCTGAACCGACTGCCGCTGTGGCTGATCGAGGGGATGGCGGAGTATCTGTCGCTCGGCCGTGAGGATGCACACACCGCGATGTGGATGCGCGACGCTGCATTGCGCGGCGAGCTGCCGACCATCCGGCAGCTGACGACGGACACGCGCTTCTTTCCCTACCGCTACGGTCAGGCGCTGTGGGCTTACGTTGCCGGAAGGTACGGTGATGCAGCAGTGACGGAAGTGTTCCGGTACGCGACGCGTGCCGGGTTCGAGGTCGCGTTGGAGCGCGTCCTCGGCGTGAACAGCGAGCAGCTTTCGCAGGACTGGATCACGTCCACCCGCTCGACATACCTGCCCTTGCTGGCCGGCCGGCAGCGGCCTGAGGATGCCGGCGACCGGATCCTGCACGATGATGAGCCGGGCGCAATGAATCTGGCACCAGCCGTCAGCCCGGACGGACAGTACGTCGCGTTCTTCGGTCGGCGACAGATTTTCACGATCGACCTCTACATCGCGGATGCCCGGACCGGCGAGATCATCACGGAACTGACGAGTCCGGACCGCGACGAGCACTTCGATGCGCTGAGCTTCATTCAGTCTGCGGGATCGTGGTCGCCGGACGGTCAGAAGTTCGCCTTCATCGTGTTCGCCGGCGGCGACAATCAGATTGCAATCATCGATATCAACACGCGCAGGATCGAACGGCGCTTCTCCGTCGATGGCGTGGGCGCGGCGCAGACCGTTGCATGGTCACCCGACGGCGGCAGCATCGCATTCAGCGGGATGGCGGGCGGCCTGAGCGACCTTTATTTGCTCGACATGCAGAACGGCAGCGTCCGTCAGCTCACGGACGATCGCTATGCGAACCTGCACCCGGCCTGGGCGCCGGACGGACGCACGATCGCATACGTGACGGATGCGGATACCGACATGGACGCACTCGTGTATGGCAAGATGCGGATCGGTCTGATCGATGTCGCTACGGGACAGGCGCGGGTGCTCGATCTGTTCCCGTCGGGCAAGCACATCAATCCTCAGTTCTCGCCTGACGGCAGCGACCTCTATTTCCTGGCCGACCCGCACGGTTTCACCGATCTGTACCGTGTCGAACTGGCGACGAACCAGCTTCATCAGATCACGAACCTCGCCACGGGCATCAGCGGCATCAGTGCGCTTTCGCCCGCAATGTCGATCGCGAGCGGTGACGGCCGCATCATGTTCTCGGTGTTCGAGAACTCCGGCAACAACATTTACGGCCTGGATGCAGCGCGCACCCGCGGACAGCCGGTGGATCGCACCGTGCCGCAGATCGCGCGCGCGGCCGTTCTGCCCCCGGTAGAGGCATTCGGCAGCGGCCTCGTCAGCGACTACCTGGCAGATGCCGTGACCGGCCTGCCGCAACAGCGGCAGTTCGCGATTCGCGACTACAACGCCCGGCTCAGCCTCGAGTACATCGCGCCACCGACCGTCGGTGTCGGCGTCAGCGACTTCGGGGGAGCCGGGATCGCCGGCGGCATCGGTTTCCTGTTTGGAGACATGCTCGGCAACAAGCAGGTCCAGGCGGTGGTGCAGGCGAACGGCGGCCTGAAGGACATCGGCGGCCAGGTGATGTACATCAACGCGGAGAACCGCTGGAACTGGGGCGGTATCGCGGGACACATCCCGTACCTTTCGGGGTTCCAGGGATTGGACCGGGACGAGAACAACAACCTCGTATACAGCCAGTATCTGGAACGGATCTACATCCAGCAGGCGCAGGGAATGGCGCAGTATCCGTTCTCGCAGACGCGCCGATTCGAAGTGAACGGCGGCTTCACCCGCTACGCGTTCGACCGCGAAGTCATCGAGTACTACTTCGATCCGAGCGGGCAGCAGCAGATAGCGCCCCCCGTGCAGCGGGAAGTGGAGTCACCCGACCCGCTGAACTTCCTCGAGGCGTCCGCCGCGCTGGTCGGCGACAAGTCGTTCTTCGGTCTGACGTCGCCCGTTGCAGGGCAGCGCTGGCGCCTGGAGGTGTCGCCCACCATCGGCTCACTTCAGTACGGCACGCTGCTCGCCGACTACCGGCGCTATCTGTTCATGCGCCCGCTGACATTCGCGGTCCGCGGCATGCACTACGGCAGGTACGGCCGCGATGCCGACGGCATCGATTCCGAGGGCAGGCGCCTCCTGTCGCAGATCAATGTCGGCTACGAGCCGCTCGTGCGCGGCTACGCCCGCGAATCGTTCGAGAACAATGAGTGCAATACAGTTGATCCGGACACGCAGAGCGGCTGTCCGGCATTCGAGCGGCTCTTCGGCTCGCGGATCGCGCTCGCGAACATCGAGCTGCGCATACCGGTGCTCGGCGTCTCTGAGCTCGGCCTGATCAACTTCCCGTTCCTGCCGCTGGAGGTGTCACCGTTCTTCGATGTCGGCCTCGCCTGGAATTCCGGTGACAATCCGACACTCGAGTTCGCGCGGCGCACTGACGCGCGGGTCCCCGTCTTCAGTACGGGGCTGAGCGCGCGCGCGAACCTGCTCGGGTACTTGATTCTGGAGACGTACTACGCGTACCCATTCCAGCGTCCGGACAAGGGCTGGCACTGGGGATTCAATCTCGCGCCGGGCTGGTAGAGAACGGCGGAGCGAGGAAAGGCCCGGCGGCAGAGATGTCGCCGGGTTTTTTCGTTTGGGGGAATACCCGGGCACAGGGCACACGGCACAGGGCACACGTGCAACCGGAATGCACGGCACAGCCGTCGGACGACGGTGTCAGTTGGCGGAGACAGTGCGGTCCTTTGCCCAGTCGCGCAGCGCGCTGATCTTCTCTGACATCATCGTGGCGAGCGGTCTCGTGGCGGCGGCTTCGCGGAGGAGATGCTCGGTGCTGAGCGCGGTGCCATCACTGAACGCGGTGTAGAGCGCAGCGACGACGACCTGTTCGACCTCTGCACCACTGAACGCCTGGGTGGCGGTGGTGACGAGATTGAGACGGAATGCCGCGGGGTCCTGGCCGCGACGTTTGAGGTGGATGCGGAATATCTCCGAACGGGTGTCGGCATCGGGGAGGTCGACGAAGAACGTCTCATCGAAGCGGCCCTTGCGCAGGAATTCGGGTGGCAGACGGGATACATCGTTCGCGGTGGCAACAACGAAGACATCCTGTTTGCGGTCCTGTAGCCATGACAGAAACGTGCCGAGCACGCGCATGGACACGCCGCCATCGTCCGAGCCGCCCGCGGCAAAGGCCTTCTCCATCTCGTCGATGAACAGAACACACGGTGCCAGGCGTTCGGCAGTCCGCATTGCGCGGCGGAAGTTGTTCTCCGTCTCCCCGATGAACTTGTTGTAGAGGCTTCCGGTGTCGAGGCGGAGCAGGGGCAGGCCCCATTCCGTGGCGACTGCGCGCGCGCACAGGCTCTTGCCGCAGCCCGGCACGCCGATGAGAAGCACGCCCTTTGGAAAGCTGAGTCCGAACTCTGCGGCGCGGACGGGGTCATTCAGGATGTTGCGTCGCTTTCGCAGCCAGTCCTTGAGGCCGGCGAGGTCCGCTACCTCCGCGAGGGACTCCTCGGCCGGGTAGTACTCCAGCACGCCCTCGCGTTCGACGATCTGCTTCTTCGCATCGATGACATGCACGATGTCGTCAGCGGTCAGCCGATGATCCTCGATCATCGCTTTCGTCAGGACCTTCTCCGCCTCGAGCAGCGACAGGCCGCGCAGCGCGGATAGCATGCGGTTTTCATCATGCTCGGTCAACTGGATTTGCACGGCCTGGGTGCGGGAGATGTCGCGCGCAATGTGTTCGACGAGTCTGCGAAACTCCTCCGGCCCCGGTTCCGGAAGCGGCATGACGGCGATGAGCCTGCGCACGGATTCGTGGAGTTCGATCGAGGTACCCGTGATGATGAGCGCGCCGCGCCGCTGACCCAGCTCGGCCGCGACCTCCTTGAGGCGATGCACGATCAGCTCATTGGATGCGAGACCGTCGAACGCAGGGAACATGTAGAGGCCGGCCATCTGCGAGCCGACAATGTGCGCCAGCGCCTGCGCCGGATCCTGCGTCTCGTAAACGCCGTTCGCATGGCCATCGCGACACAGACCACGCGTCCTGGACCACGTGAAGAACGGCAGCGTCAGCCGGTCCGACACGTGACGCAGCAGCAGCGCAGTGCGTTCCTCTTCCACCGTGTCTATCTGGATCAGGCCGTAGCGTGAGCGGATCAGCAGTTCGAGGTCGGAGAGCGCTTCAGTAGCGAGCATCGCGTTTCGCGGGGGTTGCAGGTCAGCCCGATACGGCGGGCACGTCGTCGCGCAGAGAAACGGTCCGTGTTTCGCCGTGTCGCGGCACCCATAGCCGCTCCGGCGGCAGGCCCCGCTCGCTCCATGCGGCACGCGTGCGCGCGGCCGGCTCCAGCGGCGCTTCGTCGGTGAGCCGGAAGGTCGCGTGATGCATCCCCACGAACAGTCCTCCCTCCCCCAGCTCGGTGTATGCGCGCACGGCCTCCTCGGGATTCATGTGCGCCGGCTTCATGAACCAGCGAGGATCATAGGCCCCAATCGGCATGATCGACGCCCGGAACGGTCCGAGCCGGCCGATGCTGCTGAAGCCGTCGAAGTAGCCGGTATCGCCGCAGAAGTACACGCGCTCGTGCCGGTCCGTCTCCATCACGAAGCCGCCCCACAGGCGCGTACGCTCGTTGAATGGTGAGCGCTTTGTCCAGTGCTGCGCGGGGACTGCACGAATGCCCAGCTCGCCGCCGGGGGTGCTCACCTGCGTGCCCTGCCACCAATCCAGCTCGATGACCCGCTGCACGCCGAAGCGACGCAGCCAGCCCGCATACCCGAGCGGCGTCACCCATGTGAGATCAGTCTCGAAGCGCGCCTGCAGACGGCGAACGGTGCGACTGTCGAGGTGATCATAATGGTCGTGCGACAGCAGGACGACATCGACGGGCGGGAGCGAATCAAAACCCAGCCCAGGCGGGACCAGGCGGGACGGTCCCGCCCAGCCCACCGGCGATGCGCGCCGGCTCCACACGGGATCGGTGAGAATGCTGATGCCCGCGAGCTGGATCAGGAACGTCGCCTGACCAATCCACGTCATGCGCAGTTCATCCGGATCGTTGCGCGGCGCGGCTATGTCGGGCTCCGCCATCACGATCGCGCCCTCCGGCGGATTGGGCGCGATACCGGTGCGCATGCGATCACGCTGCCAGCGCAGCATGTCGAGCAGCCCGCGCTGCGGATCCTCGGCCAGCGGCCACGGCAGCACGAACCGACCCCGTGAATCACGTGCGGAGCGCAGCACTGCCGGTACGTCGATCGGGGGGGCGTCGCTCACGACGGCCTCTGCATGCCCGGCGTATGGCCGGGCAGCACGAGCGTGAACGCACTGCCGGTACCGACATCGCTCTTCACTTCGAGACGACCCTCGAGCAGCTTGGCCAGCTTGCGCGCAACGCCAAGCCCGAGACCCGTGCCGCCGAACCGTCGCGTCGCCGACTGCTCGACCTGCCAGAACGGATCGAAGATACGGTCGATGTCCTCCGCCGAGATACCGATGCCGGAATCGCGCACTTCGATCTCCACCTCGCCGCCCACGGCGCGCGCTGTGATCTCGATCCACCCCGTCTCCGTGAACTTGACGGCGTTCGACAGCAGGTTCGTCAGGATCTGACGGATCTTGCGCTCGTCCGACACCACCTTGAGCGGGGCGGTCGGCAGAACGATCTTCAACTCGAGGCCCTTTTCCGAAGCGAGCGGCTCGATCAGCTCCACACAGTCACGCACCAGCGGCCCCAGGTCGACGGGCGAGATACGGATGACCTCCTTGCCTGCCTCGATTCGAGAGAAGCTCAACACTTCCTCGACGAGATGCAGCAGGCTGGTGGATGCTATGCGGATCCGTTCGATCTGGCGGCGGGCCGAATCCGGCACACCGTCAGGCACGCCCATGATCAGCAGGTCGCTATATCCGATGATCGCATTGAGCGGCGTGCGCAACTCGTGCGACATGACGGCGAGGAAGTCCGATTTGGCTTCACTGGCGTAGTGTGCAGCCTGGTAGAGGCGGGCGTTTTCGACGGCGTTCCCTGCCCTGCGTCCCAGTTCGAGAGCCAGTGTGATGTCGGTCTCGACGAACGTGCGACCGGACTCCGCATGCCCGAGCGTCACGACGCCGCACGTGCTGTCCTCCACGCGGAGCGGCACGCTGAGCAGGGAGCTGATGTCGAACATCCGGAGCTCGGTGAAATGCTCCTCGTCCTGCGCGATGCTTTGCAGATAGCTATTCGTCACCGGCTCAATGTGCACGACCTCGCCGGTACGCAACACTTCTGCGTACGCGGCACCGCTCTGCATTGAGGATGGGAAGCGCTGCTCGAGTTCACGGTAACGCATGGCCAGGTCCGGATCGCTGTGGGAGGCGGCGATCAGCCGTGGCACACCCTCATCGTCGCGCAGGTGGATGATGCACCAGTCCGCGATCTCGGGCACTGCGAGTTCGGCGAGACTTGCCAGCGCCGCGAGGTAGTCGAGCGACGCGGCCAGCTGACCACTGGCCTCCGCCAGCAGAGCCAGACGGCGCTCGGCGAACTCCGCACGGACACGCGCCTGCACCTCGACCGTGTGCAGCCGCGAGCGTTCGAGCGCCTGCGCAAACTGCTGCGCAATCAGCAGCATGAACGCGCGGTCCTCCGCCGTGAACGGCCCCGCCTCCTCGTAGCTGAGAGCGAGCGCGCCTATCCGGCGATTGTCCAGCTGAAGCGGCAACGCCACCCATGCGCGGCCCTGCTTCTGATACTGCGCGAGCGCAGGGTACCGCTCGTTGAGTTGGTGCTCGTCCTCGATCCATACAGGAGTCCCGTCGCGGATCGCCTCCATGAGCGGAGTCGGCCCTGCGTCGAGTTCACTCTCCGGGCTGAGCACACCCGCCGGGTAGCCATGCGACGCCACCACGTCCGGCACATCACCCTCGCGGGCGATCACGAGCGCGGCCGCAATCGCGCCCAGGGCGTGGCGGCCCTCGTCGACGATCAGATTCGCTACGCCCGCAGCCCCCACGCGATCGAGCATCTGCGCCGTGAACCGCTGCAGGCGCTCCGAGCGATCGGCCACCCGGCGTGCGTTCTCCGACTGCTCCGTGAGACGTGCCTGCGCCGCGTCCAGTTCGCCCGAAAGCGCACTCGCCTCCGCAGCCTGTGCCCTCGCGCGGGCGCGCTCGAACTGCATCCTGTCCACGGCATAGGCGATCCCGAGCGCAATCACGATCCACACGATCACGCGAGCGGAAATCAGCTCGCCGCCGGCAGTGCTGATGGAGGGAAAGACGATGAGCTCCGCGACTGCGACCGACAGAACGGCAGCAAACGCGCCGAGCGCAAAGCCGCCGAGCCGAGCCGATATGAGGACCGCCACGAAGAAAAACGCCATCTGCGTGTACGGCACCCACGGCCGCGCCAGCAGTGACACCGCCAGCATGGCCGCGACCGACGCGACCGACAGCAGCACGCGTGCGGGCGTCACGCCGGCAGGACCTCCGACTGGTGCAGGGCTGCGCTGCTTCATTCTGCTCGGCATTGCCGCACCCGAGTGGCGCGGGCCAGGACGTCTGACAGGCGGCGCTGCGGCCGCCTCGGCCTGCTGCGATGCAGGCCGGGGTATAGTAACGAAAATGCCGGCGAGTCCACTATGGGACCCGCCGGAATCACGTGCGGCGTACTACTCTGTCGGCAGGATTCAGTGAATCAGCGGCGACGACGTGCGCGCGCGTTGCGCCGGCGGGCATCCGCTGCCTTGCGCTTGCGGGCTTCGCTCGGCTTCTCGTAGAAGCGCTTCTTCTTCATGTCCTTGAACAGCCCCGAACGCAGCATCTTGCGCCGAAACTGCTTCAGCGCCCACTCGATCCGGTCGCCTTCGCCAATCTGAATCTCGATCATGTCGCTCCCGTTTCACGAAAAACCAGGCAGGGGCGTGAAAATCCCCAGACATCCCCAGACCAGAAAATGTAATCCATCCCCTCCCCCCTGTCCAGCCGCGGGGTACGGGTCGTGGGAACGGGGTTGGGGGAGGGGTTCCTGGATGGATAACGTGAACGGGGCGGGAGGTGGTGCGCGCCTTTTGCAGTGCGGGGGGCGGCAGTACAGTCCTTCATGACATAATCACCTGAAACGGGATCCGCAGCAGACATGCACTATCACCTGATGGGGATCGGCGGCACGGCCATGGCATCCCTCGCGGGGCTTCTGAGGGACGCGGGCCACCGGGTCACGGGGTCGGATGAGAACGTGTATCCGCCGATGTCGACGATGCTGAAGTCGCTCGGAATCACCTATGCCGAGGGGTACCGCGCGGAGAACGTTACGCCGCGACCGGACATGGTGGTTGTGGGCAATGCCATCTCGAGGGGGAATCCGGAACTGGAGCACGTGCTGAACGAGCGGCTGCCGTACACGTCGGCGGCCGCGACGATCAAGGAAGAGTTCATCCGCGGCCGCAAGCCCCTGGCAGTGGCCGGCACCCACGGGAAGACATCGACTACATCGCTGCTGGCGTGGATTCTCGACGTCGCAGGGCTGAACCCATCGTTCCTGATCGGCGGGGTCGCGGAGAACTTCGGGACGTCGTTCCGACTGACCGATTCGGAGTATTTCGTGATCGAGGCGGACGAGTACGACACGGCCTACTTCGACAAGGGCCCGAAGATGTGGCACTACCTGCCCTACGTCGCAATCGTCAGCAACATCGAATTCGATCATGCGGACATCTACCGCGACGAGACGGCATACCTGTACGCGTTCGCGCGCTTCATCAACCTGATCCCGACCAACGGCCGGCTGATTGCCGGCTGGGATTCGCCGGCGGTGCGGGACCTGTCGCAGAAATCGCTCGCGCCGGTGGAGTCGTTCGGCTTCGATCCCGAGGGCGGGAGCGACGTGATGTGGGGAGCGCGGGACGTCTCGTTCGGGGAACTGACGCGCTTCACTGTACTGAAGGTCGGGCGACCCTGGGGCGACGTCGAGACGCCGCTGGCGGGCGCCTTCAGCATCCGCAACTGCCTGTCCGCGATTGCGGCGGCGGAAGCGATCGGTGCGGACGCAGACCTGGTGCGTGAGGCTCTGCGCACATACCGCAGCGTGCGGCGGCGGATGGAGACACGTGGCGTCATTAACGACATCACGGTGATCGACGATTTCGCGCACCACCCCACGGCCGTGCGCGAGACGCTGACGGCCGCACGGCAGAAATACCCCGGCCAGCGCGTCGTAGCGATCTTCGAACCGCGCAGTTACACGGCGCAGCGCCGCGAGTTCGAGGCGGATTACGAACGGGCGCTCGGCCTCGCCGATGAGATCGTGCTCGCAGGCCTGTTCCATCCCGAGCGCTATGACGCCCAGACAGCCATGCAGCCGGACCGGCTCGTGTCGGCATGGAGGGCGGCAGGCAAGCCGGCGATGTACGAGCCTGACGTCGATGCGATCGTCGCTCACGTGACGGCCTCGGCGCGAGCGGGGGATATCCTGATGATCATGTCGAACGGCGGGTTCGGGGGGATACACGAGAAGATGCTCGAGGGGCTGGGCAGGATGGCAGGCTGAGGCCGGACGGCGGGCTGACTGCGGGATGGGGTTGGTGCGGGGGCCGGGGGATTTTGACCGGAGGGGGCGGGGGGAGGTACCTTTCGCTTCCCCCGGAAAACCCAACGGATGGAGCGTTCAGAATGCGTTCAGCGCGGATGGTCTCTCTGCTGATGGTCCTGGCGTTTGCGCCGATCGAGGCGCAGCTTGCGGCAGGCCGTGCCTTCACACCTCAGGACTGGTACAGGCTCGCCACGGTGGGCAGTCCCGCGATCTCGCCGGACGGCAGACAGGTCGCATTCTCGGTGACTACCGTGAAGGAAGGCGATAACGATCGCCACACCGAGGTGTGGGTGGTGCCGGCCGCGGGTGGCGAGCCGGTCCGCTACACGGCGCCGGGCGTGTCCTCCTCCTCGCCGCGCTGGTCTCATGACGGCACGCACCTCCTGTTTACATCCAGCCGGCCGGGTGGCCGGGGCGCTACCTGGGCACTGCGAATGGATCGGCCGGGTGAGGCGTTCCAGTTCGACTACCAGAGCGGATCGCGACCGCGGGACGGGTCGTTCGTCGTCTTCACGCGCGGTGCCGACAGCGACGACGGCCCTGGCCGGGGCGACGCCGCCCGTGACAGTGCGGAGGAAGGCGATCGTGATCGCGCAGCGGATCCGTTCACCCGCATGCAGGCGACCGCGCGGCCACCGTTCGGCGCGATCACGCGGCCGCTCGAGCCAGCGCGTTTCGACGGCCGTCACATTGTCGATCTTGGCTACAAGCGCAACGGCCCCGGCTTCGTCGCCAACCGGCGTGAAGCCCGCGAATACGATCCCGAACAGCTGTGGATCCAGCGGGAGGGTGACACGACCCGGGTCCAGCTCACACGGACCGCGTACTCTCACCGCAGTGCAACGGTCTCGCCCGATGGGCGCTGGATAGCGTTCGTTGCCGATGCTCAGTTGCGCAGCGACTCCGTGGTGCAGGCGGAACGTGACTCGATTGCACTGCTGCCATTCAGCATGGAGCGTGACAACGAGGTGCGCAACGACAGCGACATCTTCGTGGTCGCCACGTCGGGCGGAGAACCGCGACGCGTCACCAACGCTTCGGGCGATGAGCGCAGCCTCGCCTGGTCGCCCGACAGCCGGCAGATCTCCTACATCTCCAGCCGGCGCCGCGTCGAACCGAACCGCCTGTACGTCATCGACGTGAACGGTGGCGAGCCGCGCAATGTGATCGGCGACTGGCAGTACGAGCCCGGCGGCTACGAGTGGGCCCCCAGCGGCGAGATCCTGATGAACGCAGCGATCGGCGGCCGCACCGCCCTTTACAGCGTATCATCACGCACCGGCCGCATGACCGAGCTGCTCGGCGGACGCCGCAGACTGAGCGGCTTCAGCTACGATGACCGACGATCGAAAGTCGCATACATATCGACTTCGGTCGACCGTCCTACCGAGTTGTTCATTGCGGACGCGAATGGACGTAACGAAAGGCAGCTTACGTCGTTCAACGCGGACCTGAACCGCGAGATCGCGTGGACGGACGCAGAACGGTTCACGTACGAGTCCGTGGGCGGCCTCGAGATCGAAGCGTGGATGCAGAAGCCGTACGGATACGTCCCCGGCCAGCGCTATCCGGTGGTCCTCTACATCCATGGCGGCCCCCATTCGGCTTACGGCGAGGGGTGGTTCGATGAGTTCCACAACATCGCCGGTGCGGGCATGTGGGTACTCTACACGAATCCGCGCGGATCGTCAGGGTACGGCGCAGACTTCACGTACTCGACGCGCGGCCGCTGGGGCCTGGAGGATTACGAGGACATCATGAAGGCGGTGGACATCGTCGCCCGGCGACCGGATGTCGATTCGACGCGCATGGGGGTCACCGGCGGATCGTACGGCGGATTCATGACGGCCTGGATCACGACGAAGACGCATCGTTTCAAGGCCGCTCAGGCGGACCGCATGATCAGCAACTGGATGTCCTGGTACGGATCGTCCGACGCGCAGGGCCTGACCGAGTTCGAGTTCTACGGCAAGCCGTGGGAGAACTGGGCGCTGTACGACGAATTGTCACCGATCCGCTACGTCGACCGTGTTCGTACCCCCACTCTGATCGTGCAGTCGGAGGAAGACCACCGCACGCCAATGACGGATGCCGAGCAGTGGTTCGCGGCGCTCCGCAAGCTGGACGTGCCCGTCGAGTTCATTCGCTACCCGCGCTCGACGCACGATCTCTCACGAACGGGCGAGCCGTGGCTGCTGGTCGACCGGCTCGGCCGGCTGCGGCAGTGGTTCTCGCACTGGCTCCTGCCGACGGCGGAGGCGGCGGTAGACGCGGGGTGAAGGGACGGGATTGACTGCGGGATCCGGGTCGCGGTTGCCGGCGGGACTGCGGGATTGGCGGCGCGAACAATGTCGGGTCGGGGTTAGTACTGCTCGGCGAAGAGCACGCAGAACCGCTCGAAGATGCGCTTGCCGATACCGCGGCGGCGCCATTGCACGCGATCGATCTCCTTCGCGTTCTCGATATCGTGCAGGAACGCGCGCTCCATCTGGCCGGCCAGATCGGTGTCACGGATGCCGAGCACGTTTTCCTCGTTCAACTCTTTCGACCGAATATCCATGTTGGCGGAGCCGACCACGGACCATGTGCCATCGATGACCACACCCTTGGTGTGCATCATGGTGGGCTGATACTCGTAGATGCGCACACCGGCGTTGAGGAGTTCCTGGTAGTAGCTGTGACTGGCCTGGCGTATGGGCATCGCATCGGTGTGCTCGTTGGGCATGAGGATGCGCACATCTACTCCCGCGCGTGCGCGCCGCGCTACGACCAGGCGGGTGTGCTTGTCGGGAACGAAGTATGGCGTTGTGATCCACAGGCGCTCGCGCGCTGCCAGGAATGACAGGAAAAAGAACAGGCGCAGCGGATGCTCCTCGCTGGACGGCGAGGAGATGATACCGCATGACTTCACATCGCTGTCCGAGACATCCTCCAGATCGCCGGGAAAGACGTCCTCACCGGTCAGTACCTCGCCCGTGGAGAACGCCCACAGCTCGCAGAATGCGGACTGAAGGTTGTGCGCGATGGATCCGTCGACGCGCACCATCGTGTCGCGCCACTCCTCCTCGGTGCGTGCGCTACCCATCCATTTGTCGGCCACGGCTGCACCACCGGTGAACGCGACACGGCCATCAATCACTATCGCACGCCGATGGTTGCGCAGGTGGAAACGCAGCAGCTTGCCCGGCACGAGCGGACGAAATTTCTCAACGCGACCGCCGGCGTCCGCGAGCTTCTCGAAGTCATCGTCGGGTGCACGCATGGCGCCGAATGAATCGAGCAGCACACGCACCTGCACGCCCGAGCGGCGCTTCTCGATCATCGTCGAGATGAACTCGTCGCTCATTTTTCCTGCTTCCCAGATGTAGACCATCACGTGCACGCTGTGCTCGGCGGCACGGATGGCGTCGAGTATGACCGGGAAATACTCGTCTCCGTTGTTCAGCAGCTTCGCGGTGCCGCCGCGGCGCAGCGGCACGTTCAGCAGTGCGGCGAGCGAGCCTATGAAGTCATCGGATTGGACGGGCTCCACCTCGTCGGTCCACATGCGGTTCGGTCTGCGGCCGAGCGAGAAGAACAGCGTGACGATGCCGCCGAGGATGGCGAGCAGACCCACGCCTGCGAACAGCAACAGCCACCACGGATTGTCGAACAGACCGTTCATCGAACCCCATCGTTCTCGAGATCGATACGCGCGAGCAGCGGGTGATGGTCGGATCCGAACACGGTCCGGGATCGATCTCCGTCCACTTCATCGATGCGCATCACACTGACACCGCGGATGCGGTGATCGGCCGGGCGGTACATCACATGATCGAGCAGCAGCCGGAGCGGGCGGTGGAACGTGTGCGTCCAGTTGCCGAGCCGGCGCGCCGGATGCAGACCGGCCGCGACGAGTTCGCGCACGGCCGGGTCGGTCATGCCGAACAGCGAGTTGAGGTCGGCGCCCAGGACGATGGCACCCTCGATGTCATGGAGCGCACGCGCAAGAGCGCGGGCCTGTGCGGCCCTGCCCGCGCCCAGGCCGACGTCCAATACCGGCGCACGCCGATCCGACGCGCGCCGTGTACGGCCGTGTGTATCGAGATGTGCGCTCACGAACGTCATGTCGCGATGCCCGGCGATGCACGCGCTCACCGCGACCCGCCGCTGCCGTACGTAGGGCAGCAGGAACGCGTGCGCGTCAGCCAGCCTGACCGTCGACAACACGGCATTGCCCCGGTCGCTGGAGTGCGACCCGTTGCGCATGGACGGCGAGTACCGAAGGCTGAGGCCAGCGGTTTCGGCGATGGTGACGAGGTCGGTCCGCCGCCCGGCCTGCATTGAGCCGCCATGGTGGACGGAATCCACGGAACCGGGCACGCTGCCATCCTCCCGGTACCCCTCCTGGACGAGCACGATGAGCGGCCGATCCGCCGTGGTGCCGACCGGATTGCTGTCGTTCGCGCGCAGTCGATCGAGGACCGCATCGAGGCGGCCCAGTCCAATGGCCATGTTCCAGCACAGCACGTCTACGCCCGTGAGCCGCGGAGCTGCGACCGGCCCGGCATCGATGGCCACCGGACTGCCGACGTTGCTGCGCCAGGCGTCGAGCTCCTCGTGCAGCTCATCGTGGCGATCCGGCTCGAGCCGTACGTGGCAGCGATCGGTGTCCGTCGATGGCTCTGTCATGTGTGCGATCGGGGGCAAGATCGCTGCCACAGACCACTGGCAGCATGGCCGGGCCTGTCATGGCGCGAGGGAGAGACGCGCCGGTCCCGATGACGCTCCGAGCGCCCGAGCGCCCGCCGGCTCCGTACTTCGGGCAGGTGTCGGGACAAGAGTCTTGCCACCAACGGGGGCGACGGGGCATGTTGCCGCGTTTCCGGAACTGTCAGGAATCGCCCATGCCGGGCGTCGGACATATGCGCGGAGCACGTACTGCGTGCGCCCGCCCTGATAGACTGCCTGGCACCCCACGCGCGTCCGCGGGCGCGGCCCACTGTAACGAGGTGAGAGAATGGAAGCAGTCGAGCGGTTTATCAGTACTCTGGACCGGATCGCGTGGTGGGGCCCGACGATCGGCGGTGAGGCCGTTCCCCTCGCCGTCATCATGCTGCTCGGCACCGGCCTCTTCCTGACCGTCCGGCTCGGCTTCATTCAGCTGCGACGCCTCGGCCACGGCTTCGCGGTCACTACCGGCAAATACGACGATCCGAACGAGCCGGGTGACGTTTCACACTTCCAGGCTCTCTCGACAGCGCTGTCGGCAACCGTCGGCATCGGCAACATCGCCGGTGTGGCGATCGCCCTGCACTGGGGCGGCCCGGGCGCACTGTTCTGGATGTGGGTGACGGCCTTCCTGGGCATGGCCACGAAATTTACGGAGGTCACGCTGGCGCAGCACTACCGCGTGGTGGAGGGCATCGACCGCGACCCGGCGAAGTGGGAAGGCACGGTGTCGGGCGGGCCGATGTACTACATCGAACGCGGACTCGGGCCGGCCTGTAAGCCGCTGGCGGTGCTCTTCGCGGTACTGCTCGGCATCACCGCGTTCATGACGGGCAACGCGATTCAGGCGAACACGCTCGCGGACACGATGAATGCGCAGTGGGGCATCTCGCCGTGGATGACGGGCCTCGTCAGCGCCTCCATCGTCGGCATGGTCATCATCGGGGGGATCACGCGTATCGGCCGTGTCACCGGCATCCTCGCACCGCTCATGGCGGCGATCTATGTCGGTGGCGCGCTGATCATCATCCTGCTGCACCTGGGAGATGTCATTCCGACGTTCGCCCTGATCTTCCGTGAGGCGTTCAACCCCACGGCCGGCGTGGCGGGCACGGGGCTGGGCGTCCTGCTGCTCACGCTGATGCACGGAGTGCGGCGCGGCCTGTTCTCCAACGAGGCAGGTCAGGGCTCCGCGCCGATCGCGCACGCTGCGGCCAAGACGGACGAGCCGGTGTCCGAGGGCGTCGTCGCCCTGCTCGAGCCGCTGATCGATACGCTGGTCATCTGCACGATGACCGGCCTCGTCATCATCATGACGGGCGCATGGGACGACAAGCACGCGACCACACTCACGCTCAGCAGCGGCGACATCTCGTGGAACGCGGATCGGTCGGACGGCTCGATCGCGCGCGGCATTTCGGCGCCGACACAGTTCGAGATCGTCGACGGACTACCGGTCGCCGCGACCCCCGATGCGCCGCGCTTCTCGTGGCACGACGTGCGCGTCGACCAGTTCTTCACGGATGTCGCTCAGACGGCTCCGTTCACGGGCACGATCCGGCCGCGCGAGGGCCGCGCCGTATCCGCCGACGGACAGGAGTACACGGCGCTCTACGGCAACGCGGTGCGCAACGGTGCGCCCCTGACGATGGCGGCATTCCAGCGCGGCCTGAGCAAGACGGGCATCCAGTTCGGGCAGATGATCGTCATTCTCGGCGTCATGCTGTTCTCCATATCGACGGCCATCGCCTGGAGCTACTACGGCGATCGCTGCGCGAACTACCTGTTCGGCACGGCTGCCATCATCCCGTACCGCATCGTGTTCGTCATCATGCACTTCGTCGGCGCCGTGCTGCCGCTCGCATCGATCTGGGCACTCGGTGACGCGTTCCTCGGCGTTGTCATCTTCCCCAACCTGATCGCGCTGCTGCTGCTCTCAGGAAAGGTGAAGCAGCTGACGGACAGCTATTTCGAGCGCAAGCCGTGGGTCGAGAACGCGGAGGTCCATCGCAGGATCGTCGAGGAGAAGCGCCGCGGTCACTGACCGGCCTCACTCTCCACCACCCCGCCGCGAGTCCACGGGCTCGCGGCGGGTTTCGTTATGGTGCTGACCGCCCGCGCGACGGATCGGCCGAAGTCGAGACGTTGACGTCGATGTTGAGGCGCGTGCCGCCCCACTGCTCCACGGTATCCAGCACGCCCTGCCATATCAGCGCCGCTGCGTATCCCGACTCGCGGGGCGCACTGCGCAGCTCGAATCCGGTTGGTCGCGCGACCCAGAGCGGAGGCCGATCCTCCCGCTGACTGCGGACGAACTCGTCCGCGACGATCGCGTACAGGTCCTCGACATTGATGTCGTGCGCGTAGAGGCCCGGCGTGTAGCTGCCGTCCGCCAGGACGGCTCCGATCCAGCTCCGCACGTAGGTAGACAGCTCGACCGACACGCGGTCGACCCGCTCGACATTGAGAAAGATGACGGTGCCCGCGGGAAAGCCGTCGCGGGATGCTGCATCGACGGCCGCCGCGGCATGTGCGCTGCCCTGCTCCGTCGTCAGATGCGCACTGCTGCACCGCGGATTCTCCACGGGCTCGTTCGCTGCGGCGGTGCGGCCCATCGCGCGCCAGTCCTGCTCCCCGACATAGAGCACGGCGAAGCCCCAGCCGATGTCGCGCAGCGCCTCCCTGCGTCCGGTCCACGTGGTTCCGGTGTAGCACGGCGCCGGCAGGTAGTAGCCGACCCAGCGATAGGGTGAAGAGCCGAACCACGCGCGCATCACCGCATCGCCGGGATAGTCGCGCGTGTCGAAGCCCGGAATGCCGCGCATCGGGCCGGCCGTATCGGCTCTCGGTGCAGCGCACGCGCCGAGCGCTACCACGACGGCGAACAAGAGTGTGCGGGACGGTCTCATGAGGACGGGCCTTCCTACTTGAGTCGCATGCCGAAACGCGTGATGAACTCGCTCGTCCGCGCGGCCATGCATGCCTCCAGCGCAGCGCCGGCATCGCCGCAGACGAGATATGCGTCGTCCTCCGGCGACGCGATGACGAACAGGTCCACCCGGCCGCTGTGATGGATTACCACGCGCATGTAGCCGGGCGCGGCCGCGCGATAGCGCATCCCTTCCGTGTGACCGAGTGTGCTCAGCTTGCTCCCGCTGCCGGACACGACGTTGTAGCGCGGCTGCGGAAACGTGTCGCTGGCTATCACCTGCAACGAGTGGTCGTGACCACCGGCGAAGATGAGAGGCGGTCGGGAGCGGAACGCATCGAGCAGTTCTCGCCGCAACTCCCTGTACACGAGGCTGTTGAGGTCCTGCATCATCGAACCGGACCGTGCGAGCAGCATGCGCAGGCCGAACGCCTTCCAGAACGGGATGAAACCGGCATGGGCGCCCGCCGACCGGAACGGATGGTGTGCGGCGACGATCAGGAAACGCGAGCCGGCGGTTCTGGTCGCTTCGTGCGTCTCGCGGAACATCTGCTGCTTCAGCACGGTGTCCTGGGCGAGCAGCCACCAGGCGGTATCCAACAGCAGCAGTCGCGTCTGGTCCCCCACATCGACCACGGTGGGACCGGGCTTGCCCGCTGCCGGGCGCAGGTACACGGAAACGCCTTCGACGCGACGACGGTCGAGGAACTCCTCGAGGTTCCTGAGCCTCTGCACGCCCGTCTCATCGCGAGCGTTGCCCCAATCGTGGTTACCGGCGAGGAAGAAGCCGGCGGCCCGGTGACGGCGCGCGTTGGGACCGGCCAGCATGTTGACCTGGCTCTGCACGATCGCTGAATCACGGGCGAAATGCTCCTCGGTGTGGCGGAGCCCCACTGGATAGACGATGTCGCCGAGGAACACCACCGCAACTGCGCTGTCGCGGCCGAGGGCGGCCGACCAGTCTTCGATGTCATTGCGCATGCGACGCACGATCGGATTGCGGTTCTCGTCGGCATAGCCCACGTCACCCACGAGATAGATGACGCTCTCCACGTCGGACGCCGGCGGCTCCGGGACCTGCGACGGAGCAAGTACCGGCAGCGGTCGCGTGCACGCGGCCGCACCCAGCACGAGGAGGGCGGAAAGCGCGGCATTGCCTGCCGTTCGGTGGGTCATAGACGGATTCGAAAGACGATGGGCACACCGGGCGTCCCGGCGGTGGTGCCGTTCTCGCCTTCGGTGAACAGGTTCAGTGGGCTGAGGATGCCGATCGTGTTGCCAACGATCAGACCGAGCCCGGCACCGATGGCCGCGCCCGCCCAGCGCCCCTCGGGCGGATCCCATATCGAGTTGCCGAGCGCCATCCCGGTGAGTGCGCCGAGCCCGAGACCGGCCGCGCCGTAGACCACTGCTCCCTGGAGACGCTCGGGGCTGTACAGACCCAGCCCCGCTCCGGCGAGGCTGCCGATGAGGATCGGAGCGGCACGCCAGCCGAGCACGTCTTCGACGTCGTGGATATAGCGCCCGAACCGGGCCTCCAGGACGACGACGGACACGGTGAGATACGCACCGGCGCCCATGCCGGCCACGCCGCCCAGCGAGGTGGCCAGGACGCGCGACTGCGGATCCTGTGCGGCAGTCGAAGCCGGCGCCAGGAGCGCGATCATGAGTATCAGTCGTCGCAGCATTCTCATGTGACGTAACGTGTTGTGTGTGAGGCGTCGCCGCCGCGGTCCAGCGTGCGGCGGGAGAGGTCAAACTCCCTCCTGGCCTGATCGCGTGCAAGAAGCGGGCAATCGGGGGCGTACGGTGCCGGGAACAGGCCGCACTGTCGCTCACACGCGAAGCCCTTATCTTTCCCGCCGCCGTTGCCGGCTCCATAGGAAGGGAGGCAGTCATGCGTCCGATCGTCGCACTCTTCGGCAAGTCACCGTTCGGCTCGCTGGCCCAGCACGCGGAAGCGGTGCGGGCGACCGTCGAGTTTACCACGCCGCTGATGGAAGCGTTTCTGGCAGGCGAGAAGGATCGTACGGTGGAACTGTACGAGCGGATCTCGAAGCTGGAGCACAAGGCGGACGTCGTGAAGAACGACATCCGGGATCACCTGCCGAAGTCACTCATGATGCCGGTGGACCGCGGTGACGTGCTGATGTTCCTGAAGGAGCAGGATCACATCGCCGACCGCGCGGAAGACCTCGGCGTGCTGCTGACAATGCGCGACACAGGCGCTCCGTCAACCATGCACGAGCCTGTCATGGCCCTGCTTGCGGCGGCCAATGCTGCGGCGAATCTATGGTTCCGGGTCGCGGCCGATCTGCCTGCGCTCGAAGGTGCGTCGTTCGCCACCGCCGAAGTGGAACGGCTGATGGACCAGGTCCGCGAGATCTCGAATCTGGAGTGGGAGTCGGACAAGCGGCAGGCGGAAGCGACGCGGATCATGTTCGATCACGAGCCCGAGATCGGTGCCGTGTCCGTGGTCCTCTGGATGAATATCTTCCGTGCGATGGGCTCCATCGCCGACCATGCAGAGAATACGGCCGACCTGCTCCGCGTGATGCTCGCCAAACGATGACTCCCGGCGCAATCATACTCGTCGGTGTGCTCATCGGCGGGCTGTACATGGCCTGGGGCATCGGCGCCAACGACGTCGCGAACGCGATGGGCACCTCCGTCGGTTCCGGCGCACTCACCCTCCTCGGTGCCATCATCCTCGCCGGCGTCCTCGAGTTCGCCGGCGCCGTCCTGATCGGATCCAACGTCACGCAGACCATCAGCAAGGGCATCATCGATACGTCGCTGTACGATGTCGATGGCCCGTGGGGAGCGGATGGTCCTATCCTCCTCGCAATAGGGATGCTGTGCGCGCTCGTCGCCGCTGCCGCGTGGCTCCACACCGCTACGCTCCTCGGCCTGCCCGTGTCGACGACGCATTCGATCGTCGGCGCCGTGCTCGGCATTGGCCTCGTCAGCTTCGGGGTCGCCGGCGTGGACTGGGGCAAGGTGCTCCAGATCATGGGCAGCTGGGTGGTGTCACCGCTGCTCGGCGGGCTGCTCGCGTTCCTGAGCTTCTTCGCGATCCGCCGGTTCATCCTGGACGCCGCCGACCCGGTCGCGGCGACGATCCGCACGTCGCCCTACCTGGTCGGCTTCGTGGTGATGCTGCTCGTGCTGTCGTTCATCTACAAGGTGCTCGCGAACCGGCTCGATGCACCGCCCGTGCTGGTCGCGTTCGGGGTTTCGGCGGGAGCTGGTCTGGTCGCCGGCGTTCTCGCATCGGCGCTGACGCGCAACATGGTGCCCGCGCCCGGCATGAGTCCCTACCAGTTCGTGGAGCGCGTCTTCGGGCTGCTGCAGATCGCGACTGCCTGTTTCGTCGCATTCGCTCACGGCGCAAATGATGTGGCGAACGCAATCGGTCCGGTGGCGGCAGTCGTGTCGCTGTCGCAGGCGGGCTTCGCATCGGTACCGCAGACGGTCGGCGTGCCGCTGTGGGTGCTGGTACTGGGGGGCGGCGGCATTGTGATCGGCCTGGCTACACTCGGCTACAAGGTGATCGCCACCATTGGCCGGGAGATCACGGAGATCACGCCGACGCGCGGATTCAGTGCGGAGTTCGGCGCGGCCGCGACGGTTCTGCTCGCCAGCAGTCTCGGACTGCCGATCTCCACCACCCATACGCTGGTCGGGGCGGTCATCGGAGTCGGGTTTGCGCGCGGCATCGGTGCCCTCAACCTGCGCGTCATCCGCAACATCGTGAACTCGTGGCTCGCCACCGTGCCGGTTGCTGCGGCCGCCTCTGCCCTGCTGTTTTCGATAGTCAGGATCTTCGTGGTCTGACGCTCGCGCGGGGGGGGTGCCCCACCGTAGACTGTATCGCCGCTTCGTGTTAGCTTTATAGGATCCCCCCGGCCATTGAATCGGCCGCCCAGGCGGCACAGACACCAGGCGAACGTCCATGAACGCACTGTTGCGTACCTGTCGGCGCGGCGGCCCGCTCTTGCTCGCCGCCGTCGCATTCCACGCCTGTTCCGATGGCCCATCGGCGCCGCCCCAGCCGGCCGCGCTCCAGGTCAGCGGGACGATCCCGGGAACGGCCGTTGTCGGCTCGGTCGTGACGCCGGCCGTGCGCGTCGCCGATGCCCAGGGCAATCCGGTCGCGGGCACCACCGTGGCCTTCGCCGTCACCGACGGCGGCGGAACGATCGAGAACGCGAGCGCAGCATCCAACTCGGACGGGATCGCCTCGCCGGGCGCGTGGACGTTCGGCACGGGTGCGGGCACGAACAGGCTCCTGATCAGCTTCGGATCTCTGACACCCGTCACGATCGCGGTGACCACGACGGCGGGTACGGCCGCCAGGCTCGACCCGGTCTCCGCCGTCGATCAGTCGGCGGCGACGGGTACGGCCGTGGCCGATCCGCCGTCCGTGCGGGCGGAGGATCAGTTCGGCAATCCCGTAAGCGGCGCGACCGTGACATTCATCAACACGGTAGGTGGCGGCACAGTGACGGGCGGCACGACCACGACGAACGCGACGGGCGAGGCGACGGTCGGCTCGTGGGTGCTGGGGTCGCAGGGCGACAACGCGCTGGTCGCCACTGTCTCCGGCGTTGCGAACACGACGTTCACGGCAACGGGTGTCGGCGAAGCCGCGCTCACCATCGAGAAGTTCGCGGGCGACGCGACGACCTGCCCGGTCGATCGGGACGGCTGCGTGTTCTCCGTGCGCGTGCTCCTGCCGAATGGCCAGCCGGTATCCGGCGAGGCGGTGACGTGGTCGAACGGTTCGGGGCCGGACATCAACACGGTCACGAACCTGCGCGGCATCGCGACCGCCGGCAACATCGCACCGAACAGTACCACGGGCGCACGAACGCAGGCGGCCACGCTGGTCTCGTCCGGCGCCAGCGCCGTGTTCAACTACACGCTCGTGCCCGACGCCGGCTACAACATCGTGATCCGTTACATCGGCAACACGCCGAACGCGAGTGTGCAGGCGGCGTTCGAGCAGGCGCGTCTGCGCTGGGAGAGCATCATCACCGGTAACCTGCCGAGCGTGAACATGGTGGTCGCCGACTCCGTGTCGGTCTGCGGCATCGAGGACCTCGGTCTCAACGAGGTGGTCGATGACCTGCTGATCCTGGCTGTCATCGACTCCATTGACGGGCCCGGCGGGACCCTGGGCTCCGCCGGACCGTGCTATATCCGGTCATCGAGTGCGCTGCCGGTCGTCGGCCTCGTCCGGCTCGACACCGCTGACCTGGCGGTGCTGGACAACAACGGGCTCATGGAGGATGTGATCCTCCACGAAATCGGCCACACGCTCGGATTCCCCGCGCTGTGGGGGCCATCCTTCGCGAACCTTCTGGTCGCCGACAGCACCAATCCGTATTACACGGGACTGCGCGCTGGAAGGGACTTCGTCGTTGCCGGCGGCACACTGATCAACAGCGTGGGCGTCCCCG
>JAGTUV010000427.1 GCA_018224305.1 Gemmatimonadota bacterium | reverse complement strand
GCCGCGAGTTCCGCAGGAGCGAAGCGACGAGGACTGTCCGAGCGCCGCGCGGACACTGCCTACCCGACACTGCCTACCCGATGCCTACCCGATGATGTTCCGGTGCTCGACCATCGTGCAGCGGTTCTGTACCACGTCGATACCGGCGTCCACGAACTTCTTCGACGCCGACTCGTTGCTGATCCCCAGTTGCATCCATACTGCGCGGGGTTTCTTGGCGATGATGTCGTCGACGTGGGATTCCACGTCTCTGGACCTGCGGAACACGACGACGAGATCGATGTCGCCGGGGATGTCCGCGACGGAGCGGTGGACGGGCTGGCCCAGGATCTCGGTGACGTCCGGGTAGTAGACCGGCACCGGCACGATGTCGTAGCCGGCGTCCTGGAGGTAGGAGGGCACGTAGTAGGCAGGTTCGGCCTTGTGTGACTCCGGCTTGATACCCACCACTGCCACTCGTTTCGCGCTTCGCAGTACCTCGACGATCTCATCGCTCGCTTTGAGAATTCTGCCCCGATCCGCCATTCCTGCGCCCACCTTCCGTAGTGATTGTTCTGCATGGCCGCGCACAACGATTTCGGCGCCCGCGCCGAGCAGCTTGCCGCCGCACTGCTGGAACGCAACGGCTGGACCATCCTCCATCGCAACTGGCGGTTCGGCCGGCTGGAGATCGACCTGGTCGCACGGCGCGATGACACCGTCGCGTTCATCGAGGTAAAGGCGCGCGCACGCGCCTCACACGGCCACCCGCTGGAGAGCATTGACTGGCGGAAGCGGCGCGCGCTCGCGATCGCGGCGAGCGGCTGGATCGACCGGCATGGCAGGGCGGGCGAGGAGTACCGCTTCGATGCGGTGCACATTGTCGGGCGGCAGGACGCTCGTGGGGGACACCCGTCTTCCCCGGCGACCCCGCCGGAGGTCCATCACACGGAGAACGCCTGGTCGATGTGACCTCCGCTGCGCCTCGCTCGTCCTGTACCCGAGGGCGGCCCCCGGCCGCATCGCAGAACCGATGTCTCGAGGAGATCATGAAACGGATAATGAACCGACTGCTTCCGCTGCTCGTCCTGCCGCTCGCGTTTGCCGCGTGCGATGACAGCAGCTTCGATCCGACGCGGAGTTCCGGCACGATGTCGATCATGCTGACCGACGCGCCGGGCGATTTCGAGCACGCCATCGTCACGATCGATCGCATTGAGCTTCTGGGCGAGGGACAGCCCGTGATCCTGCGTGATGAGCCCGTAACCGTGGACCTGCTCGAGCTGCAGAACGAAGTGATGGTGCTCGTCGGCGAGACGCCCGTACCGGGCGGCAGTTACAGCGAGCTTCGCCTCATCATCAGCGACGGCCTGATCGCCGTCGAGCAGGCGGATGGCTCACTGCGCGTCTATTCGTCGTCGGATGAATTCGCCGCAAGCGAAGGCTTCACGTCCAGCGGCCGCCTCCAGATGCCCAGCTTTGCCCAGACCGGCATCAAGATCAAGCTGCCCGATTCCGAGGCCGTCGTCGAAGGCGACGACAATGCAGTCCTGATCGACTTCAACGTCGCGCAGAGCTTCGGCCATCAGGCCGGCTTCTCCGGGATGTGGGTCATGCACCCCGTCATTCACGCGAGCAGCTTCTCAAGCACCGGCTCGATCCGCCTCAGCGTCGTCATCCCCGACAGCGTCACGCTGCCCGTCGTCAATGATGTCCAGGTCACGCCTGGCATGCTGAGCGCCATGCTCGACCGTGATGGCGACATGATCCCGGTCCTGCTCACGGATGCCGATAGTGACGGCACATGGGAGGCGACGTTCCGCTTTCTCCCGCCTGGCAGCTGGAATGTTGGCCTCGGCCTCGTCGGCAACATGGTCGTGACCACCGATCCGGCCCTGCCGTTGTCGTTCACAGTGGTCTCCGGCCAGACCGCCAGCAGTACGCTCACCCTCACGAGCGCCGGCCTGCAGGACTGATCCTGTGGCGCTTTGTGACCGCACCGCCCCGGATTCGCGTCCGGGGCGGTACTTTTTGCTGATACGGCGGGACTGCGGGGCCGGGTTCGGCCTACCTGCGGGATTGCGGGTCTTACTGCGGGATCGGGGCCGGGTCAGGCCTGCCGGCGGCCCACGAAACGCGTCCGCTGTGCGCGTGCGGGTGCGCGTGCGGCCGTTTCCCGCAGTGCGGCCGCACGTGTGCCCTGTGCCGTGTGCCTGTGCCGTGTGCCCGTTGCCGGGCGCCCGTTGCCGTGTGCCCATTGCCGCCCCCGTCCCCCCGTCCCCGTCCCCTCAGCCGAAAGGCACCATTCCGCTGACCCCGGTGTATCCACCATTGCGCCCGGGAGGCCCTTCAACCGTCCTCCCGTCCTCGGCCTTCTACTTGCAATCAAGGCCCGGTGCGCCCATGTTTCGCCTCCATTTTACCGGGTTGTTCGGACCGAAACTCATGACGAACTTCCAGCAGCTTTTTCAGTTAGGCCAACAGGTCCAGGCACAGCTCTCGAAGCTTCAGACGGAGCTGGGCAATCGCACGGTCACGTCGAGTGCCGGCGGCGGCATGGTGACGGTCACCGCGGACGGCAAGGGCCGTGTCCGCGAGATCCGCATCGATCCGTCCGTCGTCGATCCCGGCGATGTCGAGATGCTCGAGGACCTGGTCATTGCAGCCGTCAACGAGGCGCAGCAGCGCGCCGAGAAGATCTACGAAGAGGAGATGAAGAAGGTCGCGGGCGGGTTCCCGCTGCCGTTCAATTTTCCGAATCTTCCGTGAGCGTGATCGACGAGCTGACTACCGAGCTCGCGCGCCTGCCAGGGATCGGGCGGAAGACGGCTCTCCGACTCACCTATCACCTGTTGAAGCGGCCGCCCGACGAGATCCGGCGGCTGGCGCGCTCGCTCGATGATGTCGCCGAGCGTGTGCGTGCGTGTTCGTGCTGCGGCAATCTGACGGAGCAGGACCCGTGCGCACTGTGCACGAGCCCGCGCCGCGATGCCTCCTCGATCTGTGTGGTCGAAGAGGCATCCGACATCATGGCGATCGAGCGGACGGGCGAGTACGGCGGCATGTATCACGTCCTGGGCGGCCGCCTCTCGCCGCTCGATGGCATCGGGCCGGAGGAATTGAACGTCGCAACGCTCCTGCGACGCGTCGGTACCGCGACGGTAACGGTCGCTGCCGCGGTGCACGGCACGCAGGACGTGCGCAGCCCGGAAGCGATGCGCGGCGCGGAGGGCGTGCGCAGTGCGGAAGACATGGGCGGCGCGGAGAACGGTTCGACCGTCGTGCAGGAAGTCATCGTGGCGACCAATCCGAGTGTGGAAGGCGAGGCCACGGCATTGTACCTTCAGAGGGTTCTGCAGCCGCTCGGTGTGCGCGTAACGCGCCTGGCGCGCGGCCTGCCCGTCGGCGGTGATCTGGAGTACGCCGACGGGGTGACGATTGCGCAGGCCTTCGCGGGACGTCGGGAAATACAGGGGGAAGTGCGGTGATGCGGCGAACCAGCATACTCAGAACGACGGGCATCGTATTGCTCGGTGTCGGCGCGGCCGGAGCCGTGGGCGTGCTCGTGGTGCGCGACCAGATGTCGCGCCATCAGCGCAACCTGTTCAGCGACAGTGCGCTCAAGCGGTTCGCCGCACTCGGCTACCTCGCCGGCACGCCTGCGTCCGTCGAGTTCGTCCAGATGCTGCGCGACTTCACGTCGTGGGAGCCGAACTCGATACTGCGGCGACGCGCGGCCCAGGTGCTGACCCGTATGGAGAGTCAGCTCGAACGTCAGGCCGGCACAGTGCCGGCTGGGATCGCCGGGTAAAGGTGAGTCCTGACAGCCTCCGGTTCCTCGGCTCCGACGATGTTGCCGGATTCGAAGAGCTGCTCAGTGAGTTCATCACGGACACCGGCGCGCTGTGCACCATGCTCGTGGATCGCACCGGCCGGATGCTCGCCGCGGCCGGCAACATCGAGACCCTGGACAGCGTCGCCTTTGCGTCCCTGGCGTCGGCCGACTTCGCCGCCAGTGACCAGCTCGCCGAGCTGCTGGGCGAGCAGGAATTCACCTCGCTCTATCATCATGGCGCGGAACGTTCCATGTTCCTCGCGGAAATCGGCGGCGCGGCCATACTCGCTGCCCTGTTCGACACTCGTACGACCCTGGGAATGGTCCGTATAACGACGAAGTCGCTCGTGCCGCGATTTGCCGAATGTTTCGCCCGCCTCGCCGAGAGCGGGCCGTCCGGACAGGTCGTCCAGATGGAGACCGGCTGGGCGAATGAAGCAGAGTCCGAAATCGATCGTCTCTTTGCGGAGGAATAGAGACGAACGATGTCGATGATCAACTATGCAAGCCGCGAGATCAATTGCAAGCTCGTCTATTACGGCCCCGGACTCGGCGGCAAGACGACGAACCTCGAGTACGTCTACAACAAGGTCAGCCCGGAAACGCGCGGAAAGCTCATCTCGCTCGCGACCGAGCAGGAGCGTACGCTCTTCTTCGATTTCCTGCCGGTCGACCTCGGTTCGATCCGTGGCTTCAAGACGCGCTTCCATCTCTACACCGTGCCTGGCCAGGTCTACTACAACGCGTCGCGCCGACTCATCCTCAAGGGTGTAGATGGCCTCGTGTTCGTCGCCGACTCGCAGGCCGAGCGCATGGATGCGAATATTGCCGCGCTCGAGAACCTCTATGAGAACCTCTCCGACTACGGCTACGATCCGTATCAGCTCCCGATCGTGCTCCAGTGGAACAAGCGCGACCTGCCGAACGCGGTACC
This sequence comes from Gemmatimonadota bacterium, assembly GCA_018224305.1. Lineage (GTDB taxonomy): Bacteria > Gemmatimonadota > Gemmatimonadetes > Longimicrobiales > RSA9 > SH-MAG3. The sequence goes on along the minus strand of JAGTUV010000427.1, from coordinate 18,891 downwards.
GGTCGATGAGTTACGTCGTCAGCTCAATCCGATGGGACTGCCCGAACACGAGGCCGTCGCCGTCAGCGGGACCGGCGTGTTCGATACACTGAAGGCCGTGAGCAAGCTCGTCCTGAAATCGCTGAGCTGATCAAATGGCGCTGGAGCGCAGTGCGCTGCCGAACGCGATCACCCTGGCGCGCATTGCGCTCGCGCCCGTCGTCGGGTTCCTCGCGTTCATACCCACGTTCACTGCGCGGCTCATCGCGTTCCTGCTCTTCCTGATCGCCGCATTCTCCGACCTGTGGGACGGACATCTCGCGCGCAAGCACGGCTGGATCTCGAATTTCGGCAAGCTCGTCGACCCCATCGCCGACAAGCTGCTCCTCGTCATGACGTTCCTGCCGTTCTACATCATGTCGCAGCGCGATAACGATCCGCACGGCCAGCTCGTCGTCATCGGTGCCATGCCGCTCTGGATCCTGCTCGTGATCTTCGGCCGTGAACTGCTCATCACCATCATCCGCTCCATCGCCGCCAATCGCGGTGTCGTCATACCGGCCGGCCAGAGCGGGAAGCTCAAGGCGGTGTTTCAGAACATCTTTGTCGGGACCGCGCTCGCGTGGCTCGCCATCAACAGCGCCGCCATCAATCAGGGCTGGTACGGCATGCAGTCGTGGACGTACTGGACGTGGTTCCACGGCTTCGTGTTCATGACGACGCTCATCATTGCCATCTTCCTGACGGTTTACAGCATGGTTGTGTATCTGATGGAGTGGCGGAAGCTGATGAGACCGTGACGTGATGCCGGCAGCCGAAATCCTGGCGATCGGCGATGAGCTGTTGCTCGGGGAGACCGTCGACACGAATGCCGCCTGGATTGCGCAGCGTCTCGCGCGCGAAGGCATCGCCATCATACGCAAGACGACGGTCGGCGACGATGACACCGCGATCAGGGACGCGCTCGCAGCCGCGCTCGCCCGTACGGGCGTGGTGCTGTGCACGGGCGGTCTCGGTCCCACGCGTGATGACCTGACGCGCGATGCGGTCGCACGGCTGTACGGTCGCGAACAGCACGTCGATGACGGCTGGATGACCGTGCTGCGCGAGCGCTACGAACGCCGCGGCATACCGATGCCGGAAGTCAATCGTGTGCAGGCGCTGCTGCCCGACGGTGCGACACTGCTCCATAACCCGACCGGCACTGCACCGGGCATTGCGATCGAGCAGGTCGGCGTCGGTCTCACGGTGCTGATGCCTGGCGTGCCGTCCGAGATGCGCGGACTGATGGAAGCGCACGTGGTGCCGCTGCTGCTGCGGCGCCTGCACGTCGCGCGACCGATCCGCTCGCGCATGCTGCGCACGGCCGGCATCAGCGAGGCCGCGCTCGCCGAACGCATCGACGACATCGCGCTGGACCTCGGGCCGCTGTCACTCGCTTTCCTGCCGCAGGTTGCGAGCGTGGACCTGCGGCTGACCTGTCGCGGTGACGTCGCCGACCCCGACGCCGTGCTCGCACGCGCGCTCGATCGGCTGAAGGAGCGACTCGGCGACTGCGTCTACGCAGACGATGACACCGACCTCGCCGTCCTCGTCGGTCGCATGCTGCGCAGCGACGGCCTCACGCTCGCGCTCGCCGAGAGCTGCACGGGCGGCCTCGTGTCGAAGCGCCTGAGCGATGCCGCCGGCGCGTCGGATTTCCTGCTGGCCGCGTTCGTGACCTACCACAACGATGCGAAGCGCGCGTTCGTCGGCGTGCGTTCTGAGACGCTCGCGATGCACGGTGCCGTCAGCGAGCAGTGCGCACGCGAGATGGCCGAAGGCGCCCGCACCGCGATCGGCGCGGATGTCGCCGCAGCCATCACCGGCATCGCCGGGCCGGGCGGCGGTTCGGATGAGAAGCCTGTCGGCACCGTGTGGTACGCCGTCGCGTTGAGTCCCGACGTCGCCGGCCGCCTCGGTCACGACGATCCGTTCATCACACGCAAATTCGTACACCCCGGCGACCGCAGCGACATCCGTGAGCGCGCCGGGCAGACCGCGCTCGACATGCTCCGCCGCGCGCTGACGTCGCAGCATTCCGTGCCTCACCCATGACGAGGACCAGCGACGGGTCGCTCTCCGGCGTGAGCGGATTGCACCTCGCCTACCATAGCTGGGAGCCGTCGCAACCGCGCGCGGTGCTCGTGGTCGTGCATGGACTGGGTGAGCATTCCGGCCGATATGCGGAGTTCGGCAGGCGCATGGCCGAAGGCGGCATAGCCACGTTCGCGATGGACCTGCGCGGTCACGGCCTCTCCGACGGACAACGCGGGCATGTGCCGTCGTTCGATGTCCTGCTCCAGGAACTCGACCGCTTCCACCGCGAGGTCCGCGGCATCAAGGATGCACGCGTGCCGATGTTCCTGCTCGGCCATTCGCTCGGCGGACTGATCGCGCTGCGCTACCAGGAGGAGTACGACGCGCGGTTCCGCGGCGCGATCATCGTATCGCCATGGCTCGCGACCGCCATGTCGGTGCCGCGCTGGAAGGCGAACATCGCCCACGCGCTGGCGAAGCTGATACCCGTGCTGCCGCTCAGCGCCGGCATCGACGCCGCGCACGTCAGCCGCGATCCCGATGTCGTCGAAGCCTACCGCGACGACCCGCTAGTGCACGACACGGTGACGCCGCGCTTCTTCAGCGAAGTCTCCATGGCGATGGGCCTCGCACTCCAGCGCAGCGACCGCATACGCGAGCCGCTGCTGTTCATGCTCGCCGGCGATGACCATCTGGTCGATACCGACAAGTCTCTCCGTTTTGCTCGCTCACTCACCGCGACGGACGTGACCGTGAAGGTCTATCCCGATCATTACCACGAGCTGCTGAACGAGATCGACCGCGCGACCATTCATCGCGAGGTCCGTGAGTGGATCGCCGCCCGTGTGTGATGGCTGTGGCGGTGTCGCGCTTGCAAACGCCTCCCGACCCCGTCACTTTGACAGGATCCCATGGTCCCCGGCTTGCACGCCCATCCGGGGGGCGCAGCCTGGCTGAGTCCGGGGCGCGGCGCCCGGCGACAGTGGGTGGCTCCGCGGCATGGGCGCAACGGAGGCACCGGGGCCTCGCCGCAGAGGATGGCTCCGCGGCACTGCCGCAACGGAGGTACCGTTGCCTGGCCGCAGTGGAGGGATCCGGGGCGCCTGCCCCGTTCGATGCCCGGGGGCATTCCTCCCGGCAGGTCTTTTTTTCTGAAGGATCATGACTAAGCATTTCGGATTTCGTGACCACGATATGCCAGAGCGCGACCGCGAAGACCCGGGCAGCATTGCCGATGGGGACGCGTCGCTGGACGGTGACCCGCCAAACGTGTCAGAAGCACAGCCGCCGGCGGACTGGATTACGCGCGACCCCGTCGAGTCGGGTCCGGGCCGGGGGGGTCGGTCCGGCAGTGACGGGCGCGGTGGCGAGACGGATCCCGAGACGGAGCAGGAGGCGGAGCAGATCGAGTCTGACATTGACGAATTGCGCCGTGATTTTTCGACGCTGTCGGATCGGCATGTTCGTCTCGCGGCGGAGTTCGACAATTACCGCAAGCGCATCGAGCGCGAGCGCGCTGAGGCCTGGACGCGCGCGCAGGGCGATCTCGCAGCGCGCCTGCTCGACGCGCTGGACGACCTCGAGCGCTTCGCCAATCATGCGGCGCAGACCGATGACGCACTGCTCCAGGGCGTGCAGCTCGTCGAGCGCAAGCTGCGGCAGTCCCTGATATCGGCCGGGCTAGAGGAGGTTGACGCCGAGGGTGCGCGCTTCGACCCCAACTCCATGGAGGCGGTCGCGATGATACCCGCCGAGTCGCAGGAGGATGACGACATCGTGAGCGATGTCTTCCAGCGCGGCTATCTGTTCAAGGGCAACCTGATCCGCCCCGCCCGCGTGCGAGTGAAGAAGCACGGGGCCTGAGTCCATGCCGCCCACGACCGCGAAGGACTATTACGCCGTTCTCGGTGTGCCGGAGGGCGCGGCCGCAGACGACATCAAGAAGGCGTATCGCAAGCTCGCGAAGAAGTATCACCCGGACGCCAACCCGAACGATCCGTCCGCGTCCGACCGCTTCAAGGAGGTGGGCGAAGCGTACTCCGTGCTGTCGGACGATGCGAAGCGCAAGCAGTACGATGCGATGCGCAAGAATCCGTTCGGCAACTTCGGCTTCGGCGGCGCACGGCCCGGCGGACCGCGGCCGGGTGGCGGCCCCGCAGGTGGGTATACGACGAGTGCGGAGACGAGCTTCAGCTTCGAGGACCTCGGCGATCTGGGCGGCCTCGGCGACATCTTCAGCTCCATCTTCGACCGCGGCGGCAAGCGCAAGCAGCAGCAACAGCGGCCCGGCGCGCAGGGCGCGCGCACGACCCGCGGCCGTGACGTCGAGTACCTCGTCGAGATCGCCTTCAACGTCGCAGTCCGCGGTGGCAAGGTTCAGCTCACCGTCCCGATGACGGACGATTGCAGCGTGTGCAACGGCAGCGGCGCCGCGCCCGGTGCCAGGCTTCAGGCGTGCGCGGAGTGTCGCGGGAGCGGCAACGTCACGTTCGGACAGGGCGGCTTCGCCGTGAGCCGGCCGTGCCCCGCATGCCTCGGCCGCGGACAGGTACCCAGCGAGCGATGCAGCGCCTGCGGCGGCTCCGGTCAGGTGGCGGAAAACCGGCAGATCGTGCTGACTGTGCCCGCCGGCGTCGACAACGGCTCGAAGCTCAGGCTCTCCGGACAGGGAGAGAAGGGGGGCGCGGGCGCGCCGCCCGGTGACCTGATCATCACGTTCAAGGTACAGCCGCACCATTTTTTCCGTCGCGACGGCCTCGACGTTCATTGCACGGTGCCGATCAATCTCGCGCAGGCGACGCTCGGCTCGAAGATCCGGGTGCGTACCGTCGATGACAGGAAGGTCGCGCTCCGCATTCCGCCCGGCACGCAGTCGAATACGCGGTTTCGCATCCCCGGCCAGGGCGTCGAGAAGAGCGGCCGCCGCGGCGATCAGTACGTGCAGGTGAAGATCGACACGCCCGCCTCGCTCACACCGGAGCAGGAGCGCCTGATGAAGGAATTCGCCGACGCTGCCGAGTTGCGCTACTGATCCGCGGAGCGGAGTCGCGCGTTTGTTCTTGATGCTGTGGTTCACCAATGATGTGCGGGAATGGCGATACCGCGACCGATGTACGTCACGACAACAGGATGACACGATGAGCAGCAGGACGTTTCAGGACCGTAATTTCCTCGTGTGGGAAGTCTATCCGTCCGGCGGCCCGCACGGCTTTCCCGACGATCCCCACGCCATCTTCAACTGTCTTTCGCAGCACGATATGCGGCCGCGCGCGATCGAGGTCGGCAGCGACGAGGCGGAAGCACAGAAGCTCATCACCGAGATGAGCGACGCCGCACTCCTGGAACTGCTCGAGCACGCCCGCGACATCGACTGAAGTCGCTCCCCTGACTGTCTTCGCTCCCCTGACTGACTTCGCTCCCCGACTGACTTCGCTCCCCTGCGGGTCAGCCGACTGACTTCGCTCCCCTGCGGGTCAGCCGCGAAACCGAGGCGCGCCGCCTCGCCACTGCGGATCCCGGCGCACGCACCGGGCCGACGAAACGGACCGGCGGCCGGGGGGTAGACCAGCCCATGGCTACCGTACTCGTTGCAATGAGCGGAGGCGTGGACTCGTCGGTTGCGGCGGCGTTGCTCGTGGAGCAGGGTCACCGCGTCATCGGCGCGACCATGAAGACGTTCTGCTATACCGACCAGAACTCCTCCGGCAAAACGTGCTGCGGTCTCGACGGCATTATGGACGCACGTCGTGTCGCGGAATCGCTCGGCGTGCCGCACTACGTGTTCGACATGGAGGAGTCGTTCGGCAGGTCCGTCATCGACGACTTCGTCAGCGAGTATGCCTCGGGCCGGACACCGAACCCGTGCGTACGCTGCAACTCGAACACGAAGATCCCCGACCTGCTGCATCGCGCGCGCAAGCTGGGTTGTGATGCGATCGCGACCGGTCACTACGCGCGCACCGTCGTCACGTCGCATGCTGCGATGCCCGATGACATCCGCATCCTGCGCGGCCTCGATCCAGGCAAGGACCAGACGTACTTCCTGTGGGGTGTGCCGCGCGAGGTGCTGCCGTATCTGCGCTTCCCGGTCGGCGACCTGACGAAGCCTGAAGTGCGCGACCGCGCACGGCAGCTGGGTCTCGCCACTGCGGAGAAGCCGGAGTCGCAGGAGATCTGCTTCGTGCCGGACGGTGACTACGCCACCTTCCTCGGTCGTCGCCTCGGCAGCGAACACACGGCGCTGCGCCCGGGGTCGATGGTTACGAGCGACGGCGAGGTGGTCGGCGAGCATGGTGGGTATGCGCGTTACACGGTCGGGCAGCGGAAGGGTCTCGGCGGCGGTCGCGGCCGGGCGTTGTACGTGCTCGGGGTGCACCCGTCCAGCAACGAAGTCATCGTCGGCAGTCATGACGAACTGTTCCGCGACGATGTCACGATCGGCGATCTGAACTGGCTGACACAGCCGCCGCATGTGGGTGAGCGGGTGAGCGTGCAGGTCCGCCACCGCGCCCCGGCCGTCGATGCCGTCGTCGAGCACATCGATGCCCTCGAACTGACGCTGCGACTGCCGAAGCCCCAGCGCGCGATCACGCCCGGCCAGTCCGGCGTTATCTATCGCAGCGAAGAACTCGTCGGCGGCGGTCGCATCCGGTAGGGAAGGGCAGGCGTCGCGCGCGGCGGCGGTTACGCTTCGATGCGCAGCTGCTCCACGACCCGTCCGAACGCTGCAGTTGCGAAGTCCACTTCCGCCGCTGTCGTGTTCCGACCCAGCGACAGGCGCACCGACGCACCGCCTTCGCTGATCCGGCCCATCGCCGCCAGCACGTGCGACGGCTTGATGGCTCCGCTCTGACAGGCCGATGCGCCCGATGCCGCAACGCCCTCCAGGTCGAGCCCGATCAGCATCTCCTCCTGGTCCGCGCCGGGGACCGTCACGTTCAGGATATTGGGGAGTACGTCACGCGCCGGGCCGTTGACCACGAGTTCCGGCACCTGCTCCCGGAGTCCATCGCGCAGCCGCACGCGCAGAGCACCCAGCCGGGCCGCCTCCTCTTCCTGTTCAGCAGCGGCCAGTTCGGCTGCCAAAGCGAACCCGACCGCTGCCGCGACGTTTTCCGTACCCGGCCGCAGGTCACGCTCCTGACCGCCGCCATGCACGAGCGGAAGGACGTGCGTGCCCTCACGGATGAACAGGGCCCCGATACCCTTCGGTCCCGCGACCTTGTGCGCGCTGAGCGACAGCAGATCGCACGGTGTCTCGTCCACACGCACGCGCAGCTTCGCGAGCGCCTGCACCGCGTCCGTGTGGAAGACGATGCCTGCCTCGCGACATCGCGCCGCGATCTCCGCGACAGGCTCGATGGTGCCGACCTCGTTGTTCGCCCACATCACGCTCACGATACACGGCCGCGCGCGCAACGCCTCGTCGAGGGAGTCCAGCTCGATCCGGCCCTCCTCATCGACGCCCAGCACGATCAGTTCCGCGCCCTCGCCGGCGGCGCACTGCGCCGCTGCACCCACCGCCTTGTGCTCGATCGCCGAACAGACCAGCGCCCCTGGCGTCTCGTCCGACCGGCACGCCGAGCGCCAGCGGCCGAGCACGGCCATGTTGTCGGCTTCCGTGCCGCCGCCCGTGAAGACGATCTCGCGCCGCGTCGCGCCGATGGCCGCTGCCAGGCGTTCGCGTGCCTGCTCGAGCGCGTTACGCGCCTGCCGCCCCCACCGGTGCATGCTCGACGGATTGCCGAACTGCTCGGCGAAATACGGCATCATCGCATCACGCACTTCCGGCCGAAGCGGCGTCGTGGCGGCATGATCGAGATAGACGAAGTTCACGGACATGGCAGCTCAGGGTTCGGGGTGCGGGACGGTGGGCCCCATCGCCAGTCTTGGCAGTCCCGCAGGACCGGCCTAAATTAACCGATATGAATCACCGCGCACCACCTCCGCTTCCGCCGGAGCAGCCCCCGAGCTTCCGGGCGACAGTGCACGGAACCGTGTTCGCCGAACGATCCTCCCACCTCTGTCGCCTCCACGCCGGCGACGAAGTCCTCCTGATACCAGGCCCCCCGCTCGACGACGACCCCGGCATCTGGGTGCACCTGCCCGAGGGCGATGTCATCGGTCATCTGCCGCCGGAGATCGAGTACTGGCTGGCACCGTGGATGCTCCGGGGCGGCAGCGCGCGCGCGCGGGCGGTGCGGGTGTCCGGTGCGGACACGCCTAGCTGGCGGCGCGTCCTGATCGAGGTGGAGCTGAACGACCGCCAGGTTACGGACTGAAGCCGTCGCCACCGGCGAAACCGGCGAATGAAACCGCATCGCGCGGTCCAGTCGGACCAGGCGGCGTCCCGGCCGGGCGATCGTCCACGGACTGCGCGATCATACTCGGTCTGGGCGGCGTCAGAAGCTGCTGACGTCCAGTTCACCCAGGTCCGCGACCCGCACCGTTTCCTTCGTCCCGTACGGCTCACCGTACGGCGCGCGGATCAGCGAGCCGTAGTACGCATGATAGGCCAGGATCTGTTCGCGGATCGGCCGATCGCCACCGAACACATCGCCCAGCGCGGTCTTCCCCTCGAACTGCGAGGAGAACGCGAAGATCGCCTCGAGCTTTCGCTCCATGTGCGCGCTGATATCGACGACGACGGTCGGCTTCGGGCCGTGCTCGGCGTAGGCGAGTGCGTAAACCACCTTACGCGGCCGGAACGGCTCGCCCTCGATATCCGCATTGGCGACGCCGGCCAGGAAGCAGGCATCGCGCCCCAGTTCGCTGGCCGCGCGGTGGTCGGGGTGCCGCGCCTCCGGCCAGTGCAGGATGACGGTCGTCGGCCGCAGGTCACGGATGTGGGCCGCCACCGCTTCGCGCGCCTGCGGCGAGCTTGTCAGGGAGCCATCCGGAAGCCCGGCGCTGCGGCGTTCGGCCACGCCGAGCAGACGGGCGGCTTCACCGGCTTCCGCGGAGCGACCGGAAGCGGTGCCCCAGCTGCCGCGCTCGCCACCCGTCAGGTCGAGTATGGCCGTGCTGCGTCCGTTGGCGGCCGACGCCAGCAACGCGCCCGCGCACAGCAGTTCAGCGTCGTCGGGGTGCGCCATGACGGCGAGAAGATCGACCATCTACTGACCGGTCCCGGTTTTCAGGTTTCAAACGATCCCATCTGGCTATGTAATGTCACTTCAGGAAGCGCGATATTGTCGATCACTCGCGCACGCCCCGGGAGATTTCAGAGCAAATCGGTCGCAAACCCACCAGAAAGTGTGGATAAACGATAGCTGATTGTATTCAGATGCAACGTGGAAACCAGGTCCGGATGATGTTACTCGAATCTCAGGGCTTCGACGGGGTCCATGTTCGCAGCCTTCCACGCAGGCCACATGCCGAACGCGACTCCCGCGACCGCCGCCATGGCCAGCGCCGCGAGAATCGCGCTCAGCGGCACTGAAGCCGGAATCGGCGTCAGCGCTGCGACCAGGTAGGCGCCGCCGGCACCGATGACCATGCCGATGATCGCGCCGATGCACGTCACGGTCACGGCCTCGAACAGGAACTGCCACAGGATCTCGCGCTTCGTGGCACCGATCGCCTTGCGGATGCCGATCTCGCGCGTGCGCTCCGTCACGGCGATCATCATGATCGCGATCACACCGACGCCGCCGACCATCAGGCCGACCGAGGACAGTGCGAGCATCACCATGAAGAAGACGCCCGTGACCGTGTTGAACATCTCGAGGAACTCCTCCTGGCGCACCAGCGCGAAGTCGTTGTCATCCCCGGGGCGCAGTCCGCGCGTCGTGCGCAGGAGTGTGGTGACCTGGTCCATGGCCTCATCCTGTGAGGCTGACGCGGTCGGTGAAACCATGACGGCGATCCCGCCGTCCCACGCGCCGAGGTGCTTCAGCAGGGAGGTGTAGGGCATAATCGCCACGTTGCGCTGGAACGAACTGAAGACGTTGTCGCTCATCTTGACGACACCGATCACCTCGAACGGCTTGCCGCTGATGCGGACGATGCGGCCTACGGGATCGAGCGCGCCGTACAGCGTCTCCGCCAGATGCGTCGTCAGCAGAACGACCGGCGCGCCCGCCCGGACGTGATTGGGCAGCATGTCGTGGCCCGATACGATGGTCGCGTTCGTGTACTGGGCCCAGCCGTTCTCGCGGCCGGCAATCGGCACGGTGCTGAGGCGCTGCCGGCCGTTCACGAACTCTGCGTTCTGGTCGAGTGCCACAAGGGTTTCACGAACGCCCGGCAGCTGCTTGATGCGGCGGGCCTCGAGAGGAGTGACCTTGGGCCGGCTTGCGACGGAGCGGCCGGGGCCGCTCATCTGCACGCTGTTGATGTTGTAGCGCATGACGATGAAGTTCTTGGGCCCCATCGCCTCCATCTCTCCAGCGACGCTGGCCTGGATGCCCTGGATCATGGCGCTCATCGCCATCACGGTCGCGACACCGACGACGATACCCAGGATGGTGAGGCCGGAGCGGAACTTGTTGGCGCGCAGCTGGTCGATCGCGAGTGCAGCGGCTTCCGTGAAGCTCTCGATGCGCATGGCTTACTCCGCCCGCAGGGCGACGACAGGGTCGAGGCGCGCGGCACGCGCAGCCGGATAGAGGCCGGCGATCACGCCGACACTCACGCCCATCATTACGGATACACCCATCCATACCGGCGCGATCGCGGCGGGCAGCGGCGAGAGTGCCTGCACGATCTGCGCGAGCACCACGCCAACGGCGATGCCGAGCAGGGCACCGAGCAGCGAGAGCGTGGCCGACTCGACCAGCACCTGCACATGGATATCGCGCCGCCTCGCGCCGAGCGCCTTCCGGATCCCGATCTCGCGCGTGCGTTCCGTCACCGACACCAGCATGATGTTCATGATGACGATGCCGCCGACCACGAGCGCGATCGACACCAGTCCGGGGAACGCGATCATCAGGATCTTGCGGATGTTCTCCCAGAAGCTCATCGACTCGGCAGCCGTCTCGATTGCGAAATCGTTATCCTCCGCGCCGCGCAGCTTGTGGCGCACGCGCATGATCGCTTCGATGTCGATCTGCGCCTGTGCCATGTCATCGGTCTCGAACGGCTTGACCAGCACGCGGTCGACAATGCCCTGTGGGTTGACCAGGCGTCCCATCGGCGAGCGTGCGGGGGCGAGTGCACGATTGTCCATTGACATGCCGAACAGCGAGCCCTGCTTCTTCATTACTCCGATCACACGGAACGTCGCACCGCGAACCTTCACACTGCGACCGATCGGGTCGAGCGAGCCGAACAGCGTCGAAGCCGTCTCGGCACCGAGTACGATGACCGGAACACCTGCACGGTCTTCCGGCGCGGTGAAGCCGCGACCCTGTTCGATGTCCATGTCACGGATGCGCAGCAGGTCGGCGGAGGCACCCGTCAGCCAGACGTTCTCGATCTCGATACCGAGCTCGGAGACCATGTTGCCGCCGCTGTAGCTCTCGACGGCGACCAGTGCCGGCACGGTCAGGCCCGCACGGATCGCGTCCGCGTCCTGGAACGTGATGCGCGGACGGCGCCGGTACTCACGATAGACGTCCGGATCCGAGCTGAAGCTGATCTCGGGCTCGCGGCTCAGCGTGATGGTGTTGAGACCGTAAATCGCGCCCGCGAAGTCCTCTTCCATGTACCGGTTCATGCCCTCGACCACGCTCACGACCGTGATCAGGAACATGGTCCCGATGATGACGCCGAGTACGGCGAAGAAGCTCTTCAGCTTCTGTGCGCGGATCTGGTTGAGGGCCAGCAGAATGCCTTCGAGGAGGCTCATCTGTGTGGCCGCTCAGCGGGCGGGCGCGGAACCGGCCGCGGCGAGTGCGCGGTCGTTCGTCACATCGGTCTCGATGATGCCGTCGCGAAGTGTGACCGTGCGGTGTGCATGCAGCGCGATGTCGTGCTCGTGCGTGACGACCATGATCGTCTGACCGCCGGCGTGAAGCTCATCGAACAGCGCCATGATGTCCGTGCTCGTCTTGCTGTCCAGGTTGCCGGTCGGCTCATCGGCGAGCAGAAGCGACGGGCGGTTGACCAGTGCGCGTGCCACCGCGACACGCTGGCGCTGGCCGCCCGAAAGCTCCGACGGCTTGTGCTCCATGCGGTCGCCGAGACCGACCTTCTCCAGCACGTCAACAGCGCGCTCGATGCGCTCCTTTTTCGATATTCCCGCGTAGATCAGCGGCAGCTCGACGTTGTGCAGTGCCGTTGCACGCGGCAGCAGGTTGAACGTCTGGAAGACGAAGCCGATGTAGTGATTGCGGATGCGCGCCAGTTCATCATCGACCAGACCGGAGACAGGCGTGCCGTCGAGCCAGTACTGGCCGGCGGTCGGTGTGTCGAGGCAGCCGATCAGGTTCATGAACGTGGACTTGCCGGAACCCGACGGCCCCATGATCGCGATGTACTCGTTGCGCTCGATCGTGAGATCGACGTCGCGTAGTGCGCGCACCGTTTCAGCACCGAGCACGTACTCCTTCGTGAGTCCCTGCGTACGGATTACGGGTGTGGACATCAGGACCCCCGCGACGCTGTGGCGCCGCTCGTTGAACCGGTTGGTGTCGTGGTCGGCATCGGCCGCACCGCCTGTCCGTCCTCGAGCGTACGGATCACTTCGTACGGTCCTGCAACCACCGTATCCTGCGCGGTGACGCCCGAGATGACCTCGAAGTACTCCTGCCCGGCGATGCCGACGGCGACGGGCACGAACACTGCCTTGCCCTCGCGAACCACGAACACGCCTTCCTGGTCTTCCTTCTTGCCGCCCGATTGTGCCGCCTCCTCGCCGGCCGCCTGCGCCGCAGGGTCTTCGTTGCCGATCGGTTGCGTAGCCGACTTCTCGCGCACCGTCAACGCGATGATCGGGATCGACAGGGCACCCGGCCGCTTGTCGGTCACGATGTCTGCCGAGACCGACAGGTCGGAGCGCAGCGATGTCGGCGGGTTGTCGAGCGTGATCACGATCTCGTAGTCGATTGCCTGGCCGCCCTGCGTCGTGGCACCCTGCTGGAGCGGCGAGCGAACGGAGCTGTAGCTGATCTCGCTCACGCGGCCGGTGAACTGCTGCCTCGGGAATGCATCGATCGTGACTGCCGCACTGTCACCGACGTGAATGTCCGGTACATCGGTCTCATCGACACGCACAACGGCTTCCATCGATGACAGGTCGGCGACCGTGAGCAGAATGCTGCCGGGGTTGTTCGTCGTACCGACGATGGCAGTCGATCCTTCCTCGACGTTGAGACGCGTGATCATGCCATCCATCGGTGCGCGGATGACGGTCTTCGAGAGGCGGTCGCGCGCTTCCTCGAGTGCCGAGCGAGCCTGCTGGACGCCGAAGCCCGCGGCTGTCAGCAGCTGCCGCTGCACGAGCATCTGCGTCTCCGATTCCTCGAGCTGCTGCCGGCTCACGAGCTGCTCGCTGGACGTCGCAAGCTGAGCGAAGCGCTCGTACGCGCGTTCGGCCTGAAGCAGATTCGCCCGCGTCTGTGCTTCACGCGCCAGCGCCTCGCTGACCGCGGCCTGTGCGCGCGAGACGGCGGCTTCGAACTGTGTCGGGTCGATGCGCAGCAGGACCTGGCCCCGCTGCACGTTATCGCCCTCCTTGACGTTCAGCTCGATGACGCGGCCCATGATGTCGGCCTGCACTTCGACGCGGCGGTGCGGCCGGATCCAGCCGCTCGCGGTGACGGTAGCGACCAGGTCACGCGTGGCGACCGCCTCTATGCGAACGGATGCACCATCGCCATCTCCTCTGGTCGCTGCAATCAGGGAGATTGCGACAATGCCAACCAGGGCGCCGACGCCGATCCCGATCTTCATGCCCTTCTTCATCAGCGGAACTCCGCACCGGAAAGTGGACGGCCGACCGCCGCTTCGAGTGCGGCGAGGCTCTCATGGAACTGGTAGAGCGCGCTCAGGTACGCGCGGTCTGCGCGCGCCTTGAGCGTTTCTGCTTCCTGCAATTCGATGTAGGACGCGGCACCGAGGCGGTAGCGCTCGCGGGCGAGCTCCAGCTGCCCGGCGGCGAGCTCCGCGTTGCGCTCTTCGAGCTCTGCGCTGCGCGAGCCCGTGCGAGCCGTGCCGAGTGCGGCTGCGATCTCCGTCCGCAGACGCATCTCCTCGGATCTCCGGCGTAACTCCGCATCGTCGCGTGCGATCCTGGCCTGCTCGACCTGGCGCTCGCGGGCGAGGCCATCGAAGAGCGGCAGTGAGATGGTCAGCGATGCCGAGAACGGGTTGCGCTCATATCCGAACGGGAACAGCGAGTTGTTCTCGCGGATGCGACGCTCGTCGTCCGGTGTCAGCGTGATCGCGGAGCAGTTGGCCGGCGTGTTCGGCAGCGGATCACTGAGACCGGCGCTGATCCGGTTGAGCAGATCGCACTGGTCCTGCTGCGCATACACGCCTTCCCATGCCTGATCGACCAGGTACTCGGAGTTGCCGGCCTGACGCATGAACCCCGAGATGCCGGCCGAGAAGTTCAACGACGGCAGGTAGGACGAGCGCGCCATGCGAACACCGGCCTGCGACGCGGATTCGGCCGCGCGCGCTGCCTGCAGTGAGGGGTGCGCCTCGGCCGCAAAGCTTTGCAACTGAGTCTCCGACCATGGCACATCGGTCACGGCGAATTCCGTGGTGAGGTTCGCGTCGAGCGGCAGGTCGACACCGATCGTCTGTGCGAGACGGAGCCGCTCGGTGTTCACCAGGTTCTGCGCCTGAAGCAGCGCGACTTCCGCCCGGCCTCGCTCGATCTCCGCCTGGGTGGCTTCCATGGGAATCGTGGCGCCGACTTCCACGCGGGCGCGTGCGAGCCGCAGATTGTCGCTCGCGCGCTGCAGTTCCTGTTCAGCCAGCGCGACGCCATCCTGCGCGCGCTTCACCGCCAGGTACTGCCGCGTGACGTTCGTGCGCAGCGTAAAGATGGCCGCCTCGACATTCGCTGCCGTCGCACGGCGCTGCGACTTCGCCTGCCCGGGCGCCAGCAGCGTGGCACCGCTCAGGCGGTAGTTCACGCCGAGGTTGTAGTTCGAGGAGTAGTAGTCGGTCGAGTTCGTAACTCCGATGTCGCCGAAGCTGCCCACGCGCTGCGTGCCGGCCGCCTGGTAGCTGTACGAAGTCGAAGCGGAAGCTCCGGGCAGCAACTGCCCGTATGCACTGCGCACCGCCCAGTCCGCGGCGGCAACGTCATTGGCCTGTTGCAGGAAGTCGGGGTTGTTGCGCCGCGCGAGTGTGATCGCGTCGTTCAGTGTCAGCGTCGCTCCGGACTGCGGCGGCGGATCTGTCTGTGCGGACGCGTCTGGCGCCAGTGCCAGCATGAACGCCAGCACCGCCAGTATGGAAAGGCGGCAGCTGTATGAGTGCACCGTTGCAACTCCCTGATGATGGTTCGCGGTCTGTTCGTCGGCCGCATGTCATGCGGACGTTCGCGTGTCTCCCCTACGTGTACAGGACGCGCGAGGTTTCGCGAATGTTGAGAACGGATCGGGAGCGGCGCACGCGAGCCGGCCGGTTCCGGCTGTCGTCGGGCGCGCCCTGACAATGTCAGGGCCGCTTCGGCCGGACCTCCGCACGTCGGCGCCCGTGGCTTGTCGGGGCACGGCAGATCGGCCGTCGGGCGTCAGGGCAGAGCGGCCCGCACGGCCACGTAGTTGCGCGCCGGGATTTCCACCCTCAGAACCCTGCTTTCCGAGTCGACCCACACCGTGCGGGTGTCGCCGCCCGCCGGCTGCACCACGATCCGGCGCGCCGTAACGGTCGATCCGCCGGCGCTCACGGACTCGGATCCCGCGACCGTGATCGTCGCCTGAACCTGCCGGCTCTCGCGCGGGATGAGGATGGGCGTGCTCGTGGCGCCTGCATCGACCCGCTTCGCGATCATGTAGTAGTGGTGGGCCACGCCGTCGTCGAGCAGCACCGCGCCGTCGCTCACCAGGTACTCCTTCATGGTCTCTCCGGCGGCCGACAGCGTGCGCGCGCTGGCGCGGCTGCCTGACACGGACGCCCGGATCCGGCGCGAATCAGCGCCTGACAGTTCCACGTCGTACGCCACCAGACGCAGTCCCGTGCCGGCGAGTTGTACGTTCGCCGTCGTCTCGTTCGAATCCAGGACCACGCGACCCTGCGCGATCAGCACCGCATCGCTGCCCGTGCCGTTCTGGCGCAGCGAGAACGTCTCCGTGCCGACTTCGCGGCCATTGACGAGGATCCGGAACGTCCCCTCATCGAGCCGTACAGTCTGCCCGGCTGCCGGCGCCGTCATACAGACGGCCGCCATGACTCCCAACAGTGTACGCTTCATGTGCACCTCCAGCGTTGACAACAGTACCCCCTGCCAGGACCGGGGGTCCGGCGAAAGATACACGGAATGGGAGTGGAAGGGGGAGTGGGAGTGGGAGTGTTCAGGTAGTGGGAGTGTTTGGGGGTGGGTCTGGGTGCGGCCCCCACGCTCACGCCCACCCCCCAACCCCCCAACCCTCCCACTCCGGCTCCCACTCCCATTCCGGTCACACCGTGTCGGATTCCTGGTCGTCCTCGGTATCCTGGAAGACGGCGCGGCGGATCGCGACCAGCAGCCTTGTGTAGATGGTTTCGCCCTTGGCGGCGGTGGCTGCGGTGGGATAGCCGACGACGCCTGCTCCGCCGGGCGGAGCGGAGGGCAGCTGGCCGCGGACGTAGCGGTCGAACTCCTCCTGGGAGATGTCGAAGTCGCGCGCGCGCTCCATGCGGACCAGGTCCGGGTACAGGTAGAGCATAACGGAGGTCTCGGCTTCGCAGGCGTGCAGGGCACCGGGCTGTTTCTCGAGGAGGTCGCCGACCTCGACGTCCCAGATCGAGACGACGCGGACGCGTGCGCGTGCGGTGATGAGCGTGGCGAGCGCATCGAGGTGAGGCTCGTGGCGGTGAGCGGTGATGATGACGAACTCTGCCACGCCATGCTCCTCCCATGCGGCGAGGAGTTCGTTCATGGCGCGATGCAGGGTTTTCTGGCGCAGTGAAGCCGTTCCGGCATACTCTCGTTCGGACGGAACGTTGACGCCATAGTACATGGTCGGGGCGCGGAGGACGCCGAAGCGGGTGGAAAGATCGACGGCGACGCGGCGCGAGATGAGCACGTTGCTGCCGAGCGGGAGGTGCGGCCCGTGTTGCTCCAGCGCACCGACGGGTATGATGAGGCGCGGATTGCGCGCCAGGTGGGCGGCAGCGTCGATCCAGCTCAGTTCGTCCAGGGCCAGTGAAGTAGCCGCCATAATGTCTCACGCATCGGAAAGCGGACTCGATTGAAGCGGATCCAGGCCGAACGGTCGGTGCTCGGCGCGTTTGGCGCAACCGTCCTGACGATCTACCTGCTCGTGTGGTGGACGCGGCAGCTGGAGATCGGCTGGCTGGCGGCAGCGCTGCTGGCGTTCGTGGCAGCGATCGTGCTGGCCGGGGCTGCCCGCCGGCGCGGTGGTGTTCCCGGAGCGCTTCTGGTATCGCTCGGCCTGCTGTTGCCGGGAGCTGGCTTCGCCGCGGTCGCGGCATGGCAGGTCGACCGGATCGAGGAGAACTGGACGGGGATCGTCGAGCGTCGGCAGGCGCGGCTGGGTGCGGAGCTGAACGCGCGGATGCTCGAGGTGGTGGAGCGCGGCCAGGCGGCGGCATCGCAGGCGGCGGCGATCGCGGGCTCGCGCAGGGAGTCCACGGACATGTTCAGGCCGCTGGCGACGTTGCTCGCTCAGCACCAGGTGGATGCCATCGCTCTGTATACCGCTTCGGGCGGGCTGGTCGCCTGGGCGGGTGAGCACCGCGGTGAACTGCCGAACGCGCTCTGGGAGCGCGAGAGGACGGCGTACTTCGAGGAGCGGCCGCTCTTCAGTTATCTCTACTTCCCGGTGCGGGTGCCGGGCCGTGACGAGTATGCGATCGCGGCCGGGCTGGTGGAGACCGGGATCATCAGCGGCGAGGGCGAAGGCGGTATCGGCGCCGTGGTGGAAGCCCGGACGCGGACCCGGGCATCGTTTCGCAGCGGCGGCGGTACGGATGAGGTGTGGTCGCTGGCCATCAACGGCGACACGATCGTGCACGCGCGGCTCGAACCCCTGACGCAGCGCAGCTGGCGCGAAATGCAGGAGCGGCTCGCCCGGCGCGTGGTGCTCCTGCTCTCTCTGTCGTCATACGTTGCGCTCTGCATCGGCTGGCTGGTCACCATCAGTGCCTCCCGGCCCGCCTGGGCGGCCATTCTGCCTGTCGCCGCGCTCCTCCCGATCATGGTGGCAGCGCCGCTGCGCGAGACGCTCGGCGCAGAGCGTCTCTTCTCTCCGGTCCTCTTTGCCGTGCCGCCCGGCGACATGTCCCTCGGGCGGCTGCTGGCCGTGCTCGTGCCGCTGGGTGCGCTCGTATTCGGTGCGCGACGCCGTGTGCGGCCGGGATCGCGGCCTGCGCTGCGCATCGGCGCCGGGGCCCTGGCCGTCGCTCTCTCCTACCCGCTCATCCTGTACGGTCTGTTCACCGGCACGACGCCGGCCCTGCTTGATGGGCCGCCGGCCTACTGGTACGGCTTCCAGTTCGCCGCCGTGCTGATGCTGTCCATCGCGACGCTGCTCGCGCTGCCGCGGCGGAGCGGGGCGGTCGAAGAGACCGCGTGGTTGGCCGGCTCGCGCCGCCGCTGGATGCTGGGTGGTTCCATCGTCGTGGCGGGTACACTGGCAGCATTGGCTGCCGGGGCGGGTGACCAGACGAACCCGCTGCCGTTGTCGGCATCCGTGCTGTGGGTGATGCCGTTCGTGCTGGGAGCGGCCGCACTCGCGCCCGAGTCCGGGCGGGCCGGCGCGCTGT
>JAGTUV010000426.1 GCA_018224305.1 Gemmatimonadota bacterium | reverse complement strand
CTCATCCTCGCCGCGCTCCTCATGGTGGCCATCGGGATGGAGGGCGACCAGGGGGTCCTCGCCGTGCTCGGCGTCGCAGCCGTCGTCTGCTGCGCCATGGGGATCGCCGGCGACATGATGCAGGACCTCAAGGTCGGCCACATCCTCGGCGGCACGCCCGCCCGCATGGAGAAGGCCGAGCTCATCGCCGTGGTCCTCGCCGCACCGGCCCTCGCCGGCGTGCTGGCCCTCCTCAGCTCCGCCTACGGCTTCGCCGGAGCCCCCGGCGCCGACCCCGCCACCGCGCTGCCGGCGCCACAGGCGGGCCTCATGGCCCTGGTCAGCACGGGCATCATCAACGGCGAGATGCCATGGCCGCTCTTCATCGGCGGGATGATGTTCGCGGTCATGCTGATCCTCGTTCGGGCCCCCTCGGTGATGCTCGTCGCGGTGGGCATGTACCTCCCGATCTGGAGCACCTTCGCCATCTTCGTGGGGGGCGTGTTCCGCTGGATCGTGGACCGTCGCATCCAGCGGCGCCACGCCGAGGCCGCTGCGCGCACGCGGGCGGACAACGCGGGCGTTCTGGTGGCCTCGGGACTGGTGGCGGGGGAGGCACTCATGGGCGTGTTCATCGCCGCGCTGATCGTGGCCAACTTCACGCTGCCCACGCTCATCGACAACCCGCTGCTCCAGGGTCTGCTCGGGCTGCTGGTGTTCCCGCTCATCATCTGGTTCTTCTACAGCCGGGCCGACAGGGCCGCGCACCAGGAGGTCGAGGAGACCGTACGCGCATGATCGACGCATGATCGACGCATGAGAAAAGCGCCCCCGGCGGCTGTCACCGCCGGGGGCGCTTTTTCGTGCCCTCCGTTCGCCCTCGCAGGCGGCCGGGGTACCTACTTCACGCCGTGCGTCAGCCGCTTCACCCACGGGCTCGCCAGCAGCGCGACGATCCCCGCGGCCGCGGTGAACAGCGCGACCATCCGGAAGAGCGCCGAGGGCGCCAGCGTCTCCAGGCTCCCCGCCACCAGTCCGGCGAACAGGTTGCCCAGCGCCGCGGCGATGAACCATACGCCCATCATCTGACCCAGACG
This sequence comes from Gemmatimonadota bacterium, assembly GCA_018224305.1. GTDB lineage: Bacteria > Gemmatimonadota > Gemmatimonadetes > Longimicrobiales > RSA9 > SH-MAG3. The sequence goes on along the minus strand of JAGTUV010000426.1, from coordinate 38,595 downwards.
TCCCGGAGGTGCCAGCTTGGTCATGGAAGACAGACCGACGGGCGACAGCGCAAGTTCTCCGACCGTGAACAGGAAGTAGGTGACCACCAGCCACGCCATCGACACGCGGTCGGTTGCCGACGCGTACGCCGCGCCCCACGACAGCACGAACATGCCGGCCGCCAGGCCGAGCAGCGCGAGCCCGAACTTCATGGGGATCGACGGGTTCCTGTCCCGGCTGGCAAGCCACGTCCAGAGCACGCCGAACACCGGTGCCAGCACGATGATGAAGAACGGATTCACGTTCTGCAGGTACCCCGCCGGCATCTCCCAGCCGAACACCGTGCGGTCCGTCAGGTCCTGCGCGAACAGGTTCATGGACGAGCCCGCCTGCTCGAAGCCGGACCAGAAGATCGCCGCCAGGAGGAACAGCCAGAAGATCACCATGAGGCGCTTCTTCTCGACGCTGACCGCCGCCCCGCGGGACGCGAGCAGGCCGATGTTCATCAGAATGAACACGCCGAGTGTCGCGAGAATCGCCCACTGCCCTCCCGTCGTCCCCATGTCCGGCGTCAGCACGCCGGCAATGATGGCGAACAGCGTGAACAGCCCCGCCGCCCACAGCGCATTGAAGATCAGCCACGTGAAGAACAGGATCGACAGCAGCAGAATGCCGTAGCCGATCCACGTCGCGAACGCTTCGAGCGTCATCCCGAGCGCACCGGTCACGAGCAGGAAAACGACCAGCGCCGACACGGCACCTACCCCGGCCGCGCCCATGAAGAAGTTGCGGCTGCGCCGCGCGACGACATCCAGCGTGTCGGTGGTCTGGAGATAGCCCGCCTCACCGAGATAGCGGTCGCCCATCTTGTACTGGATGAGGCCCAGCACCATGCCGAATCCGGCGGCCGAGAAGCCCCAGTGCCAGTTCACCTTCTCGCCGAGCGTGCTGCAGATGAACGGGCCGAGCATCGCGCCGATGTTGATGCCCATGTAGAAGATCGAGAACGCCGCATCCCGCTTGGCGCCCCACTCCTCGCGCTCGCGCTCGTCGGACAGTGCGGTCGGATCCGGGTAGAGGTCCCCGACCATCGTGCTGACGTTCGGCTTGAGCAGCCCCGTACCCAGCACGATGAACAGCAGGCCCAGATAGAACGTCGGCAGGTCCGGCAGGCCGACGAGCGGGCCGGCCATGGTGAAGTGGCCGAGGGCGATAATGATGCCGCCGACGAACACCGCCCGCCGCTGGCCCCACAGATTGTCGGCAATCCAGCCGCCGGGCAATGTGAAGAGATACACCATCGACGTGTACAGGCCGTACACCGCACCCGCGGTCGCCTCGCCGAAACCGAGACCGGGATTGTCGCCCGTCACTGCTGCCGTCATGAAGAGGATGAGCAGTGCACGCATCCCGTAGTAACTGAAGCGCTCCCACATCTCGGTGAAGAACAGGGTCGAGAGGCCTCGTGGATGACCGAGGAACGTGGGCTGACCCTTCATGGTGGCGAGGCCGGGAGGCGCCTCGTCGGCCGCGACGGTTGCGGCCTGCGGGTCACGAGGCAGGGAGTCGTCGTTCGCCATATCCGCCTGTGCTGTGGTCGTATCCGGTTGACGCCGCGGCGTGCCTGTGCGTCACGATCGGGGACGGGCCAAGTTATATCGTTCGGTTACCGCACGCCACAAAAAGGTTCGCACGTCCATTCCCTCGCCTGCATCGTCCGCTTACCTTCCGGCCGTCACCGACGTTCCTCTCATTCGTCCCGACGACATGGATACCAGCATCCTCCGCATGCTGCGCGCACATCCACTCGCGCGCGAGCTCTCCGCCGACGACCTCGACCATCTCGCCGGCCACGCGCGCACCATTGGTTATCTGCGCGACACGTACATCTTCCACGAGAGCCAGCCGCGCCGGTTCTGGGGCATGCTGCTGAAGGGTCGCGTCTCGCTGCTCAAGGGACCGCGCGGCCGGCCGCTCGTGATCCACGTGATGGGTCCCGGCGATTCGTTCGGCGAGGGCAGCCTGCTGGACGACTACCCGCACTCCACGTCCGCACTCGTCACTGAATCAGCCGAGGTACTGGAGATACCGCGCGATGCGTTCGCGCACATCGCGGAGGAACGGCCGGACCTGTACCGTCGGCTGCTGTCGGCAGCCGCGCGCATGATCGCGGAGCGTCTCAGTTCGCCATCGGGACGCGCGACCGGACGCGGTGAGTCGTACATCTCGGGCGAGGTCCGGCGCGAGAAGGACCTGCTGGGCGAGCGCGAGGTCCTGGCCGCCAACTACTACGGCATCCAGACGCAGCGGGCGGTTGAGAATTTCCCGATCACGGGTATCCCGATCGCGCAGTTCGCGCACCTCATCCGCGCGCTCGCCGCCGTGAAGGAAGCGGCGGCGGAATCGAACCGCGACCTGGGTCTGCTCGCGGACGACCACGCGGACGCGATCATTCGCGCGTGCCGCGAGATCCGCGATGGCAACCTGCACAACCAGTTCGTCGTCGATGTCATCCAGGGCGGTGCCGGCACATCGACGAACATGAACGCGAACGAGGTCATCGCGAACCGTGCGCTCGAGCTGCTCGGTCAGCCGCGCGGCTCGTACGACGTGCTGCATCCGAACAACCATGTGAACCTGTCGCAGTCCACGAACGATGTCTATCCAACGTCGCTGCGCATCGCCGCGAGCTGGGGCCTGCGCGACCTGAGCCAGGCACTCGCCGCCCTCCGCGATGAGTTCCTGCTCAAGGGCCAGGAGTTCTCGGACATCGTGAAGATGGGTCGCACACAGCTCCAGGATGCGGTGCCGATGACGCTCGGTCAGGAGTTCCATGCCTATGGCGTGACGATCGGCGAGGACATCGACCGGCTGCGCGAGATGGTAGTGCACCTGCATGAGATCAACATGGGCGCGACCGCCATTGGCACCGGCATCAACGCCGATCCCCGCTATGCCGGCCTCGTGCGCACGCACCTGAGCGAGATCACCGGCCTGGACCTCGTCACCTCGCCCGACCTCGTCGAAGCGACCCAGGACACCGGCGTATTCGTCATGCTGTCCGGCCTGCTCAAGCGCGTCGCGGTCAAGCTCTCGAAGATCTGCAATGACCTGCGCCTGCTCTCGAGCGGACCGCGCGCAGGCATTGCCGAGCTCCGGCTCCCCCCAATGCAGCCGGGCTCGAGCATCATGCCCGGCAAGGTCAATCCGGTCATACCGGAGGTCGTCAACCAGGTGTGCTTCCAGGTGATCGGCAACGATGTAGTCGTGACGATGGCCGCCGAAGCCGGCCAGTTGCAGCTGAACGTGATGGAGCCCGTCATCGCGTTCAACATCTTCCAGTCCGTCGATATGCTCACCCAGGCCGTCATCGTGCTGCGCGAGCGCTGCATCGTCGGCATCACCGCGGACCGCGACCACATCCGCGCCATGCTCGAGCGCAGCATCGGCATCGTCACCGCACTCGTGCCCTACATCGGCTATGACCGCGCCACCGCCGTCGCACGCGAGGCGCTCGACACCGACCGCGGCGTCTACGAACTGGTGCTCGAGAAGGAGTGGATGAGCAAAGCGGAACTGGATGAGATCCTGTCGCCCGCCGCGATGACGAAGCCGCGTATCATGCCGAGGGGGAGGACCGGAGAGCCGCCCGGATCGGGCGTTTCTCAGCCCTGAACGGTCCCCGGCACCACCACCCGGAACCGGGAACCCTTCCCCTCCTCGCTTCGGACCGTGATCCGGCCGCCGAGCAGTCGCGCGAGCGCGCGGCACAGCGCCAGGCCGAGGCCGGTGCCCCCGTACAGGCGCGTCGAGGAACCGTCGACCTGCCGGAACTCATCGAAGATCGCTTCCAGCTGCCCCTTCGCGATGCCGATCCCCGTGTCCTCGACGATCCACTCCACGGCGGGCACGCCGTCCTCCGTCGTGTCACGAACGGTCAGCGTCACGCTTCCGCGCTCCGTGAACTTGTACGCGTTGCTGAGAAGGTTCTCGAGGATCTTCCCGACCTTCTCGCCATCGGTCATGATCGGTATGCGATCGGTATCGGCCTCGAGCGTGACACGCACGCCCGGTTGCGCAGTGCCCGCGGAGTCGAGTGCCAGGCGGGCGAGGTGGACGGCATCGTCGGGCGCTATGGTGACCGCTGCGCGACCGAGCTTGACCTGCGAGAGCGCCAGTAGGTCGTTGATGAGGTGGAGCAGCACATTGGCAGATCGCTCGATCCGGAGCACCGTGTTGCGTTGTGCGTCCGGCAGCGTGCCGGCCTGACCTTCCGCCAGCAGGCTGGCGTAGCCGAGGATCGATGTGAGAGGCGTACGCAGCTCGTGACTGATGTTGGCCAGGAACTCGTCGCTCAGTCGCTTCGCGTCGGCGTTCGCACCGAGTCGCTGGCGCAGGATCGCGTTCTCGGTGCGCAGTACCTCCAGCTCCCCGCGTTCCGCCTGGAGCGCGGCCACGCGGGCACTCGCCACCGCAAGCTGATCGGCGATCAGCTTCAGCAGGTGACGCTCGTCCTCATCGAACGGGTGAGGCTCATCGAAGTAGAACGTCAGCGCGCCCGTCGCCCGGTCGCCGGTCGCGAGCGGCAGGGATATGAGGGATACGAACCCCAGCTCGCGGGCAGGCTCGTGCCATTCCCGGAGCCGCGGATCGGCGAACACGTCCTCCACCTCGACCGGTTCCATCCGCGCGACCGCTCCGCCGGTGGGGCCACGGCCGACCCGCAGCCGCAGCTGACCCAGGTAGCGTGCGGACGCCTGCGGCCAGTTGTTTGCACAGGTCAGCTTGAGCAGTGCGGGGTCGTCGGGATCGCGCTCGAAAACGGAGCTGAAGCTGGCGCGCACGAGGGGCGTCACGCGCGCGAGCGCGAGGCGATAGACCTCGACGGGCGAGCCCGCCGTGAGGAAGGCATTCGCTATCTCGCGAGCGACGTCCAGCTCGCGGTCGCGCAGCGAGCCGCGGGTCGCGTCCATTGGTCCCATGAATGATGTCAGGAGGCAGGTGGCGGGCGGCGTTCCCTTGACGTTGCCGGAGGGCCTCCCTACTCTATTCGGCACTCGCCAGCGCCCGGCGTACCGCTTCGTCCGGCGTGCGGAACTTGTTCCGCGGGCGAACGCAGCGCAAGTGTGAGTTGCTGTCGGAGACCACGGGCAGCGGAGGGCTGTACGGGTCGGAGCGTGCGCGGATTTCATTAACACACGGAATCGCGGGACTCCCCATCATCTCGAGAGCGAGGAGCGGCACATGAACAAGTCGGAGCTGGCACAGGCGCTGGCCACCAAGGCGGACATCAGCAAGGCGGACGCTCAGAAGGCCGTCGATGCGATTTTCAGCCCTGAAGACGGAGTCATCCCGGACGCGCTGCGCCAAGGCGATCGCGTACAGATCACCGGCTTCGGCACCTTCGAGACGCGGGAGCGCAAGGCCCGCACGGGCCGCAACCCGCGCACGGGCCTCGAGATCCGCATCGGGCCAACGACCAGCGCGTCGTTCCGGCCGGGCAAGGCACTCAAGGACGCGGTGAAGCCGGCCAGTCAGCGGTAGACCTTCACACACGGATGAAAAGGAGCCGCGAACCTCAGGGTTCGCGGCTCCTTTTTCATGCACCCCGGTGCGCCTACCGGCCGCGCGGGCTGCGCGGACGGTCGCTCCGCGGCGCACGCGGATCCTCGCCGCGCGGCGGACGCGACCGGTCACCCGAACCGCCGCCCGGACCCCGTGGACCGCTCGAACCACGCGGACCGCCGGAACCACGAGGACCGCCCGACCCGCCCGGACCCCGGCTCTCGCGACCGCCCCCGCTGCCACCGGCGCCCTTGCGGTCATAGTCGACGCGGAGGCTGCGGCCGCGCATCGTGGTGCCGTTCAGCGCGCGAATCACCCGCTCGGCGACGGCGGATGCGACTTCGACGACGGCGAACGACTCGCGGATATCGACGCGCCCGACCTGGTCGCCCTTGATGTTCGCCTCGCCCGTGATCGCACCCACGAGATCGCCCGGCCGGATGTTGTCACGCAGTCCGACACTGACGAACAGGCGGGTGAACCCGCCGACCGTCGCATCGGCGGGAGGCGCACCACTGACCGCTGCGGGTGCAGCAGCAGCGGCGGTGGCACCCGCGGCGGGTGCGCGTCGGCGCAGCAGTGCACTGAGCGCGGCGGCGACTTCCGCCGCCGAGTACTCGTCTATCAGCGGCTCCAGCACGAGCAGTTGCGAATCCAGGTCTTCCGCCTCGAGCGCCGCGCTCACGGTACCGCGGAACGCGTCCAGCGCGCCGCCATCGAGCGGGCGCGCGCGGCGGTGTTTCGCGGTGAACGGCACCTCGGCGGCGATGCGCCGGAAATGCGCGCGCTCCGCCGCCGTTGCGAGCACGGTGCCGCCGGCGGAATGTATGGTCCGCAGATCCTCCGCCGAGAACGGGACGTCGTAGCTGACTACGCGGCTGGCGGTCTCGCCCGCCGCGTCGAACGGGAGCACGCGGATGTCGCGCTCGCCATCCGCGATGCCGCGCCGCGACAGATCCCGCAGCACGCGCTCGGCACGCAGTGCGGTACGCGTAAAGACGAGGGCATCTCCCTCCACCGACTCGAGCAGCCGTGCAAGCACCTCCGCCTTGGCCTGCTCTTCCACGATCATGTAGCCGATCTGACCGGCCGACTCCGCAGTCTGCGGTACGCGCGGCGGTGCCGCCGGACGCGCGGGCACGGTCAGCGCCTTCCTCGCGTGCCCCTCGATAAAGCGCTCGATGTCGCCCGTCAGTTCCGCACTCGTCACGATGCGCTGCGCCTCCTTCGGCACGAGCGGCGCGAGCGTCTCGAGCGCACTCTCACCGTTCAGCGCGAACGTGCCCGCGGCATCCATAATGACCAGCGCTTCCACACCGCCAAGCTTGAGTTCGGACGTTTCCACTGCCTCCAGCGCGCGCTGCGGCGTGGTGACGATCACATCGCCTCCCGCCGCATGCCAGCCGGGGGCAATTGCACGCACCGTGAGACCGGTCGCACCCGCAAGCGCGCCGAACCCGCCCGCGAGCGCTTCCGCCCGCTGCTGCGTCGGCGCGAGCACAAGCGCGCGCGGACCGGCATCGGAAACGTCGCCTTCGACGAGACGGTCGAGCAGCGGCATGGCGACCGCCGCGACCACGCCTGCTCCCGACGATGCGTGCAGCACCACATTGCCTCCGCGCCGAAGCACGTTCGCAGATGCGGCCTGAAGCGGCGTGGGTCGTTCGTAACCCGCCGCACGCGCCGCCTCGACGATCGCGTCGCTCAGGCCGAGGTCCTCGAAACGTTCAGCCACCTCAACTCCTCGACAGCGCGCCGGGCTGCGCCGTGCCCGCGCCCCGCACATCGCCGGGCTGGTACGGCAGCATCGTCATGAAGTACTGCACATCCTGATCGAGCCGCGACGTGCGCAGCTGATCGGTCGCCGCGTGCACCTGCGTCTCGAGACCATGACGGTGCACTGTGAAGGTCACCGCGCCATCGCCGCCCTCGAGCGTGAGGCTGTGGTGATCGCCGCCCGTCCTGCTGATCGGCAGCCGCTGCGTCAGCATTTCTTCCGCCATGCGCAATACCTCGCGCGACGGCGCTGCCGTCATCCGCTCATATGTCATTGTTGCGTTCCATCCACGCTGTGAGTTCTTCGTACCGCTGCAACCCGACGCGGATACCGGCTGCGACACGCGTGCCAGACTCGTCACCGGTCGTCAGCACATACGCGGGCACGCCGCCCAGACCCAACTCTGCCGCCCACGCTTCATCCTCGTCCACGCGCGCCGTCCACTGGTCGATGTCCAGTGCGACCCGGAGACCCCCCGGGTCCAGGCCGACGCTCCGCCCGATCTCGACGAGCACGTCGATACGGCCGATGTCGCGGCCCTGCTGCCAGTACGCGGCGTAGATCGCCGAACGCATCGCCGCATGCAGGCCCACGCTGCGCGCGTACGCGGCCGCTTCGTGCGGCTTGCGCGTACGCGTTGCACGTCCCGGCCGCGTGATCGATACACCCAGCTCCGCCGCCAGCGGCTCGACCGAGCGTGTCCACGCCTCCCGCAGCCACGCCGCATCGAGATCCGGCAGCGGTGTGCCCGCCGGCCGGAGCTCGAACGCCGCCCCGTCCACCGCCCCGTCATCCAGCCGGGACGTCACGGCTTCTGCCAGAAAGCAGAAGGGGCAGACATAATCGGCAAAGAGGACCAGCCGCGTTCCCTCCACCAGTACTCCTGTTCGGGCCCGCTCAATGTCGCCGGGCGCACGCCCGCGTGCAACAGGCGCGCCGTGCTCCTTGTCCGACTCGCCCGCCGCCGACATATTCCTCACGTGATCCTACCCGAATCCGGAATTCATGCACATCAGCGATAACGTCCGCGAGCTGCAACCCTCGGCGACCCTGGCTGTGACCGCGCTGTGCCGTCAACTGCGCGCGAGCGGCAAAGACGTGCTGGACCTGAGCGCCGGCGAGCCGGACTTCCGCACGCCTGAATTCGCCGCCCAGGCGGGAATCGCAGCCATTGAACAGGGCTTCACGCAGTATACCCCGGTGCCCGGTGTGCAGTCGCTGCGCGCCAGCATCGCGGCGCACCTGTCGCGGAGCACCGGCAAGTCGACCGACCCGGCCGGCGTCGTGGTCAGCAACGGTGCCAAGCAGGCCGTCTTCAATGTCTGCTTCACTCTCTTCGGTCCCGGCGATGACGTGCTCGTCCCCGTCCCGTACTGGACGAGTTACCCCGAGATCGTGTCGCTCGCCCGCGCGCGCACCGTCCTCGTACAGAGCAACACCGACACACTCAAGGTCGATGTCGCCGCGCTCGATGCCGCGGTCACCGACAACACCCGCGGCCTGATCCTGAACACGCCCGGAAACCCGTCCGGCGCGGTATACGAACAGGCCGAGCTGGATGCGATACTGCTCTGGGCCGCCGAGCGCGGCATCTGGGTGTTGAGCGATGAGATCTACGGCCGCATGTGCTACTCGGCTGAACGCGCACCGAGCGTGCTCGATGCCGACGCATCGCTACTCGAGCGCGTCGTCCTGGTCGACGGCGTTTCGAAGAGCTTTGCGATGACCGGCTGGCGCGTCGGTTTCAGCTACTCGTCACCGGCGCTAGCCGCACAGCTCACATCGCTCCAGAGCCATATCACGTCCGGTGCGTCCTCGCCCGCGCAGGCGGCCGCGCTCGCGGCGTATCAGGATGAGCCGCGCGTGCACGAAGCGCTGCGCGCGATGGTGCGCGTCTTCCGGCGACGGCGCGATCATGCCGCCAACGCACTGCGAGAGCTGCTACCGAAAGCGGACTTCCCGGAGCCGGACGGCGCGTTCTACATCTTCGTCCGCGTGGACGACTACTACCAGCCGGGCCGGGCCGGTTCCATCGAGTTCTGCAACTACCTGCTCGAGCACACCGGCGTCGCGCTGGTTCCGGGCGCCGCGTTCGGCGATGATCGTTATGTCCGGCTTTCCTTCGCCGCTCCCGAGGCGGAAATCCTCGAGGGAATCCGCCGCACCGGAGAGCTGCTCCACGGCATTGCAGCCGGCGCCGCTTCGACCTGAGCACCCCCGACCCGGAGTCCGCAATGGATCACGATGACGTGACGACGCAGGCCGGCCAGGAGCCGACAGCAACGGCTTCGCGCTGGGAAGATTACATCGACGTCTACTTCTCGCCGTTCGAGCTTTTCCGCCGCCGCGCGCACGACAAAGTCGCGCCGCCGCTGCTCACGCTGCTCGCGCTCGGGATCCTGTTCTACCTGATCATGATCCCGGCCAACCGCATCGTCGTTCGCGGCTCCATCCCGCCCGAGCAGCAGGCGCAGATGCCGGAGGGGATGGTCAGCATGATGACATACTTCGGTGTCATCGGTGTCCCGATCATGTACCTGCTGATGACCGCCGCGGCCGCAGCACTGCTGTGGCTCGGCGGCCGCATCGCCGATATCCGGACTGACTTCTCGCGCACCATGCTCATCGCGACGTACGCGTCCTTCGTGCTTCTGCTCTCGCAGATCCTCGCGAGCGTACTCGTCATCGTCGCCGGTGAAGCCGGCTTCGACATGATCCGGAGCATGTCGTTCGGTCCGCTCCGCTTCATCGGCAGCCCCGACATGGACAAGACGCTCGTTGCCATCCTCCAGCGCCTCGACATCTTCGCGATCTGGCAGGCGGCCCTGTGGGCGATCGGTCTCAGCGTGATCTACAAGGTCAGTATGGCGCGCGCAGCGGTCATCGCGGCCGTCGTATGGATCATTTTCGCGGTGCCTGGCATTATCATGGGCGTCCTCGGCTTCGGCCCGCCCTCGACCTGAGCGCCGCCGCAGGCCACTCAGTCGGGACGACGGGAGAGCACCGATGCGAGAACGCCGCCTGTCTGCGCGACGTACCCGCCGCCGAACAGATTGACGTGCACGAGCAGGTAATACAGCTGGTAGATGCCGCGACGCGCGTCCGCACCCTCGTGCAGCGGCCACTCCGCCGAGTATGCGTCGAAGAACGCCGGCGGAAATCCACCGAACAACGCGGCCATCGCGAGATCGACTTCGCGATGGCCGTAGTAACTGGATGGATCGATGACCGCGACGCCGCCTGCAGTGAAATGAACGTTGCCCGCCCACAGGTCGCCGTGCAGCAGCGAGGCTCCGTCCGGCACGGCCGCTGACAGCCTCTCGTCCAGTTCCTCGAGCAGTTGCTCGAAACGCTCAATGGCCTCGCCGCCCAACCGATCACGCGCCTGCCGCAGCTGAGGGCGCAGCCGCTGAGCGCCCCAGAACGACGGCCAGTCGTGCGACCGTTCGTTCGCTTGCGGCAGGGGGCCGATAAAGTTCGGCGACTCCCAACCGTACTGTTCCGCACTGCTTCGGTGCATGCGTGCCAGTTCAGCGCCGAGCACGGCCCACCCCGCATCGCTGCCGCGCGCAGGCTCCAGCCACTCCAGGGCCAGCCATGTACCCGGTCGTGCCAGCACCCGCGGCACCCGCACCGTATCCGTTGCCGCGATACGCTCGAGCGACACCGCCTCCTGCGCCAGCATGTCATCCGGTGCACTTGGCGGCGCGGTCTTCAGAAATATGCTCACGCCATCAGCGCACCGTAGCCGGTACGCCGGGCTGATGCAGCCGCCGCCGACTCCGTCCACCCTCTCGATCCGGACACCGAGGTCGTGCTCGATGTCAGTGCGAATCTCGTCTGGGAGCGTCACAGCGCGTGGTGCGAGCGGATGTGTTCCAGCAGCGTCCTGCATGACCGCTCCACCATGTCGTGTACGTCCGAAAACCCGTCCGGCCCGCCGAAGTACGGGTCCGGTACCTCCAGGTCATCGCCCGCATCGCCATCGAACGCACGCAACAGATGCAGCTCCGCATCATGGGACATCGATTTCGCCAGCCGTTCGATCTTGCCGAGATTGCTCGCGTCCATGGCGATTACATAATCGAATCGTGCGAAGTCCTCTACACGGATCTGCCGGGCCGAATGCTCCAGCACCAGACCCCGGCGTTTCGCTTCACCCACCGTCCGCGGATCGGGCGGATCACCCGTGTGGTAGTCCGACGTGCCCGCCGAATCGATGTCGAATCGACCCGCGAGGCCTTCCGCATCCGCTACGTCACGGAACACGCCCTCGGCCAGCGGTGACCGGCAGATGTTGCCGAGACATACGAACAGCACGCCGATCCGGTCCGTCTTCGCATCTCCAGTTGCAGCTCTCGTCATGTCGCCTACGTTTACAGGATGATCTTGAACTACGCTCTTTACGGCGCCTGCATCATGCTGACGCTCACATCGTGCGCCGCGCCCCACACGCAATTCGTATGCGTCGATGCCCGGCGCATCGCCGACCTGCCGCCGCAGCTCCTCGAGGCCAGCGGACTGGCAGTCTCGCGCCAGGATCCCGCCGTCCTCTGGGCACACAACGATTCCGAAGGTGCGGCCACACTGTACGCCATCGACCGCGCGGGCAGCGTGCTCGCCGAGATTGCGCTCCCGGAAGCCGGTCCGCAATCCGACTGGGAGGACATCGCCGCTGGCCCGTGTCCTGCCGGCCAGTGCCTCTACATCGGTGACATCGGCGATAATCGGCACGACCGCGATGATCGCGCCATCCTGCGCATCACGGAACCCCGCATCGATGCACGCCAACCGGTCGACGTCGTCCGCTACCCGATCCGGTACCCCGACGGACCCGTCGATGCGGAAGCACTCTTCGTCATGCCGGATACCACGCTCTACATCGTCACCAAGGGCCGCCGCCATGACATCTCGCTGTTCCGCTACCCGCCGCCGCTCCGGCCCGACGAGCGGGTGACGCTCGAGCGCGTGCAGCAGTTGCGCGATGGCGTTGCGCAGATTCCCGACCAGGTGACGGGAGCGGACGCCGCGCCGGACGGACAGCGCATCGCTATCCGCACCTACAGCAGTATCACGATGTATCGGTTCGACGGTGACACGCTGGTCGGCCTCGGCCCGGGCTTCCCCGTCACCAGCCTTGGCGAGCCGCAGGGCGAGGCTGTTGCGATCGCTGGCGGGGACACCCTGCTGCTGGCAACGGAGACGGGACCCGCCCGCGGACAGCCGTTCCTGTCGGAAGTCAACTGCCTGGTGCGTTGAGCGCCTGATGTACACATTATGGCGTCACATTGCCGGAAAATGACGATCCTTCCGTGCGTTCGCCGGCACGGATGGTGCACTTGTTGTAGATTGTACCAAGGCATTGTCACATAATGAATTACAGTACCGGAAGGAGTACCGGACATGGCCTCACCCGACACACGGAGCCGTCGTCAGGACGACACACAGGGAGAAGGCGGCCCTGACAGCCCGCACCGTCGCGAAGACGACGCGGCCAGCGAGGCTGCTGCCGCGACTGAGCCCGGGAGCCGAAAGGACATGTTCCGCCGATTCCGCCAGCCACTGATCGGTCTGGGTCTGGCCGGAATGGCGCTGCCGATGGTGCAGGCCACAAAGGCGCCATCGGAGCCGACGTCCGACAGGGACGCCGCAGATCCGGAAACGGCGGCGGCCGCTGGTGGTGACGTGGAGGAGAACCTCGTCAACCGCATCGCGTCGACGCGCGAGGACGCCGCACGCAACGCGCTGGTGGAGGATGCGGTGTCGAAGTACGATATCAGCCGCGACCTCGCCGAGGACATCTACGACATTGCGCGCGAGGAGAATATCGCGCCGAAGCTTGCGTTCGGTCTCGTGAGGACGGAGAGTACGTTCAATGAGAAGGCGGTGAGTCACGTCGGCGCACGCGGGCTCACGCAGGTGATGCCACGGACGGCCGCATGGCTGGTGCCTGGCACGAGCACGGAGGATCTGTACGACCGTCATACGAACCTGCGCCTCGGGTTCCAGTACCTCGATCAGATGATCGACAAGTACAAGGGCGACGTGCGACTCGCGCTGCTGGCATACAACCGCGGACCGGGCACGGTCGACAAGGTGCTGAAGCGCGGCGGCAACCCGGACAACGGGTACGCCGACAAGGTACTGCGAGGCTGATCGCAGGCTTCACTTCTGCACGGGGATTCTGTGATGATGCACCTCCTGCACCTGACTCTCGTCGCCGGTTGTGCGGAGAGCCCGCGCCGACGTACAGCCGGACGTCCGGTGCGCGTTCGCTCGCTGTGCGTACCTCTGCTGCTCGCCGGTTCGCTGCTCGTGACCGAAGCGCGCGCTGCCTGCGCACAGGTCACGGCTCCGCAGCGTGCGCGTGCGGCAGGGGCCGGAGCGAACGGGGCCGGAATCGATTCGCTCGCCATCCGTGCACACACGCGGTTCCTCGCTGATGACATGCTGGCCGGCCGCGGCACGGGCACCGAGGGCGAGCGGCTGGCCGCTGCGTACATCGTGAGCCAGCTCGAGCGGCTGGGTCTCGAGCCGCTGAGCGATGACCGCTCGTTCATGCTGCCGATGCCGCTCCGCCGCGCGCGCATCGATGACGCCACACAGGTCACCATAGCCGCGCGCACCGGCACCCGCACCTTCCGCAACACGCACGACTTCATCGTGAACACCGGGGGTGCGGGGGCGTTTCGCGACTTCGAGGGACGCGCGTTCTTCCTCGGCCAGGCGGTGCATGCCGGGGCGCGCGCTCCGGCGGTGCCGGCGGGGGGAGTAGCGGTGTTCCTCGGTCCGCTCGGCGGCAGCGCCGTCGAGCTGGTCCCGGCTCTCGTCGAAGCGGGCGTTACCGGCGTCGTGGTGCTCGTGCCGGACACTGCACAGTACGACCTGTACGTGAGAAGTCGCGGCGACACGCGCTACTTCGTCGACGCACCGGTCGATGATCCGGTATGGCAGCCGACGCTGCCCGTGCTGATCGCCGGACCTGTCATGACGGAAGCACTGCTGGCGGACGGCGACGTGCCGCCGGCCATTGGGCAGGGCGAAGAGGGGCCGGGTGCGGATCTCGGGCGCGTCATCACAGCCACGATCCGCGCAGACATCGCAACCGTATTCGCCGCCAACATCGGAGCCGCGCTGCCCGGCAGCGATCCGGAGCTCCGCGATGAGTTCGTCGTCTATACCGCTCATTACGATCACCTCGGCATCAGCACACCCGACGCCGCCGGCGATTCGATCTACAACGGCTTCTCCGATAATGCGGCCGGCGTTGCCATGCTGCTCGCGATCGCCGAAGCGATGCGCGAAGCTCCGCCGGCGCGGTCCGTCGCGTTCCTGTTCTTCACGGGCGAGGAGCGCGGCCTGCTGGGCTCGGCGTACATGGCGTCCGCATCACCGCTGCCGCTCGATCGCATCGCCGCGCTCATCAATCTCGATGCCGGAGCTCCGCCCGCGCCGCCGCTCAACTGGCGCATCGCCGGCGGCGAAGGCGTCCCGCTGGGCACGCTCGCCGCCAGCATCGCTGAGCAGCACGGCTGGAGCGCAGCACTGTCCGCCGCATCGCCCAACTCCGACTACTGGCCGTTCCTCCAGCGCGGCGTCCCGTCCATCTTCATCATCCCCGGCGACCGCTGGGAGAACACCACGACGGACGAACGCGATGCGCTGCGCCGCCGCTGGGATCGCTACCACCAGGCGGGCGACCACTGGCACCCCGACTTCCCATTCTCCGGACTGCACCGCTACGCCACGTTCGCCCTCGCCGTCGGCATGGCGACCGCCTCGCACGCATGGTGAACCGCGGACCCCTACGACGGAAGGGCCGCCCCGCGCTTCAGTGCGGAACGGCCCTTCGCTACCATCGAATGATGACGACTAGTGGACTGTCTTCAAAGCAACGTGAGCACCGAGAGAGCGGATGCGCGCCGCTGGCAAGTTAGTTGAGCAGTGGCTCGATCCGCTCCGCGAAACTCGTGCGTGCACGATGCAGCCGGCTCTTCACCGTTCCGAGGTTCACCCCGGTAATCTCCGCGATCTCCTCGTAGCTCTTGCCTTCCAGCTCGCGCAGACGGAACACCAGCTTGTGATGCGCCGGCAGCTCCTCCACCGTCTGCTCCACTATCTCTTCCAGGTAACGCTTCCGGTACTGATCGTCCGGTCGCGCTCCCGCGTCCTCGAACTGCAGCGGGCGATGCTCCGGGTCCCAGTGCGTCGTCAGCTTCTGGAACAGCACCAGCGGACTCCGCGAACGGTTGCGCAGCTCGTTCTTCGACAGATTCGAGCAGATCGTGTAGATCCACGTCGAGAACTTCTTGTTCGCATCGAAACGGTGCAGGTGTCGCGTCACACGGATGAACGCCTCCTGTACCAGATCCTCAGCGCGGTCGCGATCCCCCGTCTTGCGTGCGATGAAGTGCACCAGACGGTCGTGGTAGCGATCGTACAACTCCGCGAATGCACCCGGATGTCCTTCCAGATGCGCAGCGACCAGCGCGTTATCGCTCAGTTCCGATATGCTCTTTACCGCAATCGCCAAGGGTGCTCCTTTCCGCAAGCGAAAGACGGGGTCCGCGGCAGAACCGTGGGCGCCCCGTCCTCTTGATGTACACAATTTCGTGCAGTATTCCCCGCCGACACCCGTTTCCCCACGATTGTATACCACACTCCTGAATCTAAGGCATTCGAGCCTCATTCTCAAGAGTTTCGGACGATCCGATTTTCCTGCTTTCCAATGGCCGTTAAATACTCTGTAAACTAATGTATATCAACGATTTACGCAAGATTATCCCGCGGCTCATCGGCGCATACCACGCGCTTCACCGGCAGTCTTCCACGCCGCGCGATGGGAACAGCGTCAGCCAGTTCTGATGGGGGGTTGGCTGCTGGATTACCGTACTTCCGCAATAGGAACGCGGCCGTCCACCCATCACGTCCGCCAGGCGCCGGCCGCCGGACTGTACCTGGAGGCCGGATCCGCCGCGCGGCACGAAGAGCACGACATCCAGCGGCTGACCGTCGACCCGGATCACGATGTGTCCGTCGCTCCCGGGCGTGAGGGAGAGGGGCCGGGTCGCGGCGATGCGGAAGTCGTCGCCCTCGACGCGGATGGAGAGGGAACGGATACTGGTCAGGTCCGGCACGTCGACGAGGGCCGGGATACGGCCCCTGCCGGAGTGGACCACGTAGAGTCCGGAGGCCGTGGTCGCGGCGATCGGAGCGCGGTCGAATGCTGCCTGCCAGTCGGCGTCCTCGACAGAAAGGCGGTCGTCCGACCTGCCGCGGTCCTGCGCAGGGAAGTCGCTGCCGCCCCGGTATCCCGCAGCCGTCCGGCTGTCGCCCCAGCGGTAGGTCGAGACGCCGTCGCGATCCGACACGAGGGTGGAGCCACCGCGGGGTAGCTGGACGCTGACGGAGACGTGCTCGGGCACGACGACGAGGTACTGTACGGCCTCGGAGCCGATGGCGGTCAATCGCAGCTGACGGGTGTAGTCGCCGCCGAGTCCGAACCCGGCGAAGCCGTCGCGGGAACGTGCGGCGACCTCGACCCGGCCGCGCTGGCCGCGCACGACGTGGAGTTCTCCGGGCGCCTCGGCGTGCACGGCGACGACCAGCCGATCCTCGAGGAACGTATAGGAACGACGCGTGACATCGCGCTGCGCATCGGCCGCCGCGGGCATAGCCACGGCCAGGGCGAATGCGGCTAGGAACGCCTTCATGGTTCAACTCCTGTCCCGTACGCGACGGGTCGGGGTGGGGTGTCTGTTATGGTACGGCAAAGGGGCCGGTAAGGTCCAGTGGCCGGGCCGGCCGGGAGTGGTGCCGGCCGGTGGATGCACGAACGGCCGCGGCTGATTCAGCCCGCGGCCGTTCGGCATCCAGGTTCGTGACGTCTCAGGCGTCGCGCTGACGGATGTCGATGTGGCGTCTGCGCAGTTCCCCGATGTACTTCGCGGCCGGGACGGCGAGGTCGGGCGTGCGGACGCCCGGCTCGATGTGACCCCCGGCCTGCATCTGGCCTGTTATCGAGAGAGAGAAGCCTGTCGCGCGCTCCATCGCGGTGATGCCCGTTTTCTCATCGTAGTAGTCGATGAGATCGAACACGACGCGGTGCGGCCTGCCATCCTTCCGTCCCTCTGCTTCGACGCGCAGTGCGACCAGGTCGCGTGACTCCGGCCGGCGCAGGCGCGGCTCCGCGCAGGCGATGAATACATCGCGCGGCACTACGCTGCCGCCGCTGACCTCGACGGGTTCGAGGCTCAGCAGGCCGAGCTCGCGTATGACGCGCATGGCGTCGGCATGGCCCGGGTAGCGCAGCGTCTTGTACTCCATGTTGCGGAGCCGGTCCTTGTACGTCCACGGCATGGTCGAGAGGCCGCCCGCGGTATGGAACGCCTCGAGTGTGCCGACGGGGTCGGGGAACTCGACGGGCTCGATCTCGGTCAGCGCATCGACCTCCATCGGCTCGCCATCGCGCAGCACCCATGAATCGGTGGTGTAATAGTCGAGCACGCCGTGGAGCGAGTAGACGATCTGGTAGTTCAGCGGCGGCTGCGGATCCTGTGGCAGCCCACCCACGCGGATGCGGACGGACTCGGGCTCATCGAGTTCAGCGATGCCCGCCGCGGACAGGATGTTGACCATGCCCGGCGCGAGACCGCAGTCGGGGACGACGCTGATGTTCTTCTTCCGGGCGACATCGTCGAACTTCATCTGATCGAATACGATGGCCGTGTTACCGCCGAGATCGCAGTAATGCGCGCCAGCCTCGACCGCCAGGCGCGTGATGTCGAGGTTGAAGTAGTAGGGCAGCGCATTCATGCATGACGTGACGCCTTCCAGCACGCCGCGCACCTGTTCCTCGTTACGGGCATCCACCCGCACCAGGCGCAGTCGCGGGTCATTGCGGTAGCGGTCGAGGAACGGCGGCAGCGAATCGGTTCGCATGTCTGCCAGAACCACCTGTTCGATTTCAGAATTCTGCAGCAGATCATATGCACACGCGGAACCCTGCAGTCCCGCGCCCATCACCAGCATTCGCATGTCAGTTCCTGTCTCCACATTCATTCGAACTTCGCGCCCGTTTCCGGGCCGTCCGCGCGTCGTACCGCGGCGCGCGGCAGCCGCGGAGACTGGCGTTCGGAGCGGCCGATGTCAAATGAAAGCGAAGGGCCGCCCCGGCGGGACGACCCTCGAATGCGCTTCCCGGCGTGATCAGCCGTCGCCCGTCAGCCCTGTGGTGTCGGGTGGCGGGGGTGGTGGCGGATCGCGACGAACGGGCTCGCCGAGCGGCGGCGGCCTGCCCGTGTCCGGCCGGCTTGCGGGAAGGACAGGTGCGACCGCGGGGTCGGTGGTCCGCGGTACGCTGTCGCGCGCGGCTGGATCCCCCGCCCGGCGGACGTTGGCGTCATCGCCGAGCACACGCTGACGCAGGCGCTCCCACCAGCCGTCGGCCGTGTCAAAATCGGCCGGCTCGTAGCGCCAGTCCTCATCGCTGTATCCGAGCGAGTCGTCCCACGCGTAGGCGGACGGGTAGCAGTTGCCGCTCGCGGACGTGCCACCGATGAAATACTCGGTATACGTCGCACCCTGCGGTGCGCACCCGGCCGATACCACACTGCCCATCTCATCCACCGTGCGCTGCTCGACGCCCGCCGGTGGTGACCAGCCGCCGCTTTCGGCTCCGATCCGACGCATGATGCGGCCCCAGATCGGTGCGGCGATCTCGCCGCCCGTCGCGCCGCGGAGGATGCGCTGACGGCGATCGAAGCCGACCCAGATCGTACCCACCATCGTGGGCGTGAACCCGACGAACCACACGTCCGCGGCGTCCTGCGTCGTTCCCGTCTTACCCGCGGCTGGTCCGCTGAATCCTGCCGCGCGTACGCCGGTGCCGGTGCCGCGACTGACGACGTCCTGCATCATGCTCGTAGCAATGAACGCGACGCCCGGATCAATGACCCGCCGCGTGTTCGGCTGTTGCGACCATACGACCCCGCCGCCGGTGTCCTCCACCCGCGTGACGAAGCGCGGCTCCGCCCGCGAACCGAGCGTCGCGAACGCGCTGTACGCCGCCGTCAGCTGGATCGGCGTCACCTCCGACGTGCCCAGCACCACCGCCGGATTGGACTGCATTCGGCCCAGACCGAACTGCTCGGCAGTGCCGAGCACGCGGCTGAGTCCCACCTCGTTGGCAAGGCGCACGGTCGGCACATTGCGCGACTGGGTCAGCGCCTGACGCATCGTGACCGGGCCCCGAAACGTGCCGTCATAGTTGCGTGGTTCCCAGGCGGTGTTGTTGTCGAGCATGTAGCGTAGCGGCTGGTCGAGCAGCCGGTGTGATGCCGGGTAGCCGGCGCTCAGTGCGGCGGCGTAGACGAATGGCTTGAATGCGCTGCCCGGCTGCCGCTTGGCCTGCGTGGCGCGGTTGAACTGCGAGTCGTCGAAGTCGCGACCGCCGATGAGTGCGATCACGTCGCCGGTATTCGGGTCCATGAGCACCAGCGCG
This sequence comes from Gemmatimonadota bacterium, assembly GCA_018224305.1. Taxonomy (GTDB): domain Bacteria; phylum Gemmatimonadota; class Gemmatimonadetes; order Longimicrobiales; family RSA9; genus SH-MAG3. Next base: position 18,771 of record JAGTUV010000426.1, on the reverse strand, counting down.
CCCTGCAGGTACCCCGGGCTCTCTGCCCGGTCCCGCGTGGTGTCGCCGCGTATGCTGGCAAACGTTCGGTGCGGGAACCCGCCATGTCGCCCCGACTCGATGCCCTGCAGCGCCTGCTCGAGTTCCTCCTCCGCCGCGCGCTGCACTTCGAGATCGAGCGTGGTGTGAATGGTGTAGCCCTGCGTGTAAATCGCCGTGCCGAGGTCTGCCTCCAGCTGACGGCGCACCGCCTCCACGAAGTACGGCGCTTCGTCTTCCGACTCGACGCTTCCCTCGCGCAGCTCCAGCTCACCATCCGCTGCCGCCGCACGTTCTTCTTCCGTGATGTGTCCCTGCGCGGCCATGCGCCGGAGCACGAGCGAGCGACCTTCGAGCGCCGCGCTCTCGTTGGCCCGCGGATTCAGACGCGACGGCGCGCGCGGCAGCGCCGCGAGCAGCGCGGATTCCGCCAGATCCAGCTGCGCTGCACTCTTGCCGAAGTATTCTTCCGCCGCTGCCTCGATGCCGTATGCGCCGCTGCCGAAGTAGATCTGGTTCAGGTACAGCTCCATGATGTCGCGCTTGCTGTATCGCTTCTCGATCTCCCGCGCCACCCGCGACTCGCCCAGCTTGCGCGTGATCGTGCGCTGGCTTGCCGGCAGCTGCTCCGGGAAGACATTGCGCGCGAGCTGCATCGTGATCGTGCTCGACCCCTCTTCGATCCCGCCCGCCCGCACGTTCGCCGCCAGCGCTCCGAGCACGCGACGCCAATCCACTCCGCCATGATCCCAGAACCGCCGGTCCTCAATGGCAACGAACGCGTTCAGCAGATGCTCCGGCATCGAGTCGACCGGCACCACGACACGTCGCGTTACGAACAGCTTCGAAATCTCCTCGCCGTTGCGGTCCACCACCACAGACGCCTGGTCCGGCATATACCCGCGCAGCATGTCCACATCCGGGCAGCCGCGCACACCGCAGAACTCCCACAGCACGGCCATCCCGAGGATGATGACCAGCGCGGCCAGTCCCACGAGGATCCCCGCCCGGCGGATTCTCGGATAGCGCTTCCGCTTGCGTTGCTCGACCGGCTCCGAACTCACCACGCCACTGTGGTGCCGTCCAGCGGCCGGATCATTCGGCACGCGAGCGCTCGCGTCCGCAGGCTGGTCAGGTACGGGTGCACGCGCATCCCGCGGCTGGTCAGGTACGGGTGCACGCGCATCCCCGGGCTGGTCCGGTCCGGGTTCACGCGCATCCCCGGGCTGGTCCGGCACGTGGTCGTCGCCACGTCCGCCCGGCCCGCGCCCTCGACCGCCTTCGTGTTCATCCATGCTTCATCCCTCGAAAGTTCCCCGGACCGTCAGATCCCCGATCCTCCACCACAGTCCCGTGTTACGGCGCATGAACAGGGCAATCCCTGTACCAGCCGGGTCCTTGACGGGTCACACTCCGTTCGGCCACCTTACGGGTCTGCCGGTGTCATCACCGGGCGACAGCCCGCGAATGGAGCTTCACATGAGCCGTTTTACCGAAGACGAGATCAAGCAGAAGGTCCAGGCAGGCTACCTTCTCGAGTCCCCGGAGGAGATGACGGAGGGCTATCGCAAGGCGCTCATCGTTCAACTTCTCGTGCAGGCCGACACCGAGCTGATGAGCGCTCCGGCGTACTGGATGGCGGCGCAGGACGCGCCCTCGACGAACACAATGGTCTCTGCCGTCGCGATCATCCAGGATGAGCTGGCCCACGCGAACATCGCGTACCGCATCCTCGAGGACATGGGGTTGGACAAGGAACAGCTCGTCTACGGCCGCGAGCCCCACGAGTTCAAGCATCCGTACGGCTTCGATCAGCCGCTCGAGTCGTGGGCGGAGCTCGTCACCGCGAACGGGTTCTTCGACCGCGCGGGCATCACGCTGCTGGGCGATGTCTTCCGCAACACGTCCTATGGACCGCTCAAGCGCGCACTGATCAAGGTGGACCTGGAGGAGACGTTCCACCTGCGCCACGGCGAAGTGTGGATGAAGCGGCTGGCCGGCGCGGGCGGCACGGCGCGCGCGAAGCTGCAACGCGCGGTGGACTGGATGTTCCCGATGACGATCGAATGGTTCGGCCTGCCTGACACCATGAAGCGGCACAGCGGCCAGCTCGATTACCGGCTGAAGGGGATGACGAACGACGAGCTGCGGCAGACCTGGATGTCGGCGACCGTACCGCTCTGCGAGACGCTGGGGCTGAAGGTGCCCGCCCACTTCGACGAGCAGCGCGGCGAGTACGTGCTCGACTATCCGTTCCCCTGCGAGTACGACGCCGAGGCCAAGCACTGGGACTTCACGGGCGGCGAGATCCCGTGGGAACAGGTCTTCGCGCGCTGGAAGAAGCGCGGCCCCATGAACGAGCAGTATGTCGAGAGCGTGCGCCGCAGTCACGGCCCGCTGAACCGGCTGATGGGCCAGGCAGCGTGAAGCACGAGCCGGCCGGCAACGGGGTCACCATGGACCATGAGCAGGATGCTCGCGCGAAGCATCGCAACAAAGCGGTCCTGGATGCATCCACGCGCACCACGCACGAGCTGCGTGCTTCGGACTCGCCGCGTGATGAGCGCTACCGCTCTGACGATCCGGACGTCGATGTTCTGTGGCGCGCACTCTGCGAAGTCGCCGATCCCGAGCTGCCGGTCAGCCTCGTCGATCTCGGCCTGATCCGCGCCATGCGACGCGACGGTGACGCGGTGCATGTCGATGTGACGTTCACGGCCAGCGCCTGCCCGTGCATGGAGTTCATCATCCTCGACATCCGCGAGCGGCTGATGCAGGAGGACGGAGTCGGCAGCGTCACTGTACTCGACGTATGGGATCCACCGTGGCACAACGATGACATGACCGCGCACGCACGCGCGCTGCTCAAGAGCTTCGGCGTGGCGGCCTGACCGGTTGCCGCCGTCACCGCGAAGCTGTCCGCTGAGGAGATGAGGGCTGCATGATATACGAGATATTCGCACGCAAGTCGCGTGGTGAGCCGCTCCGTCACATCGGCAGCCTGAACGCGCCCGATGACGACCTGGCGAAGGTGTATGCGTTCAGCACGTACGACGAGGAGAAGTGGTTCGACATGTTTATCGTGCAGCGTGAGCGCTTCATCGAGGTGTTCAACCGACTCGATGCGGCGGAGTTCGAGCCCGCAGCCGGTGAGCCTGCCGGTGAAAGCGCGACGGTGCACACGTGAGTACGGCGCTGCGCGAGGCCGCGAAAGCGGGTGAACTGACGGCAGAGCAGCGGGAAGCGGTACGTGACCTGATCCTCGTGCTGGCGGACTCGAAGAGGCTGCTGGGGATGCGCTACGGCAACTGGATGCTGGGCGCACCGGAGCTGGAGGCGGGGATCGCGTGTGCGTCGATGGCGCAGGATGAGTGGGGCCACGCGCGCCTGCTCTATGCATTGCTGAAGGATTTCGGCGAGGACGTCGACGCACTGGAGCACGGGCGTACCGCGGCCGAATACCGGAGCATCGAGGCACTCGATGCGGAGCCCGGCTCATGGCCGGAACTGGTGGCTGTGAACGCGTTCGTGGATCTCGCTCTCACGCTCCAGTTCGAAGCGCTCGCCGAGTCGAACTACCTGCCGCTGCGTCAGCGTGTGCAGAAGGTGATCGAGGAAGAGCGGTTCCACGCAGCGCACGGTGCCGCGTGGCTGCGTCGCATTGCCGCATCGGGTGACGAGGGCCATGAGGCCATGAAGACGGCCATCGCCGCCATCACACCCATCGTGCTGCGCTGGTTCGGACCCGATTCCAATCGCGCCAACGCGATCCATGACGCCAGTCTGATCGACGCCGTCGGCAGCGACATGCGTTCACGCTATGTGGAGAGAGCGGCTGCGCTGCTGCGCGACATCGGGGGCGCCGGTGCATTTGGCGATCTCGAGCCCGACTTCTCGACGTTCGATGAGGCCACGCGGCGCACACCCGGTACATCACCCGACGAACGCACGATCACCCAGATTCGCGGGGACCGCAACCGCGAATTCCTGATGGACTGACGATGCGGTCCCGCACGGTCCCTGACGCTGCGCAGTACGGCCTTCCCGAGCACGTCCCCTGCCCGTTCTGCGACCGCCGCAATACCGAGCTCCACTCGCCATTCGGCCCGCAGCTTTCCGTCGCCACGTACTGGTGCATGGACTGCCACACCGCGTTCGAATTCGTGAAGTGGACGGGCTGAGTACCTGAATCACAACACTGGACGCGAAAGCTTCAGCGTGTCATGTAGCTGATCGTGTCAGGCGGCGGCGGCACGGGGCGCACCGGCACTACGGTATCGGTGACCGGTGGCCGCAGCGTGTCCTGCCGCAGCAGCGTGTCCAGACGTATCGGCTCCGTCGGCAGCGTATCCACCCGGACCGTATCACCGACCGTGTCCGGCAGCGGCGCATCCTCGATGGGCACGCCGAGCGGCTGCCGGACGGAGTCCGGATCGACGGGTTCGGCGTTCACGTCGCTGGCGCGTGGCAGGCGCGGGACACCGAGGTAGTCGCCCTCGCGCGGCGCGCGCTGCGGCTGCTCCGATCCGAAGTGACGGGTGACCCAGCGGCTGAATCCCCGCCACTGCGCGCCGAACCACCCACCGACGCGCGCGAAGAAACCGCGCTCCTCGACCTTCGGCTCGCCCACCGGACACGCGCTCGCCGGCTCATCGCCGCGCACGAACAGCTCCGTAACCGCACGGCCCTGCTCCGGCTCGCAACCGGGCGTGAGCAGCAGCCCGGTCGAGGGATCAACGCGCTGCTCCACGATCCCGGATGGCGTCGCCCACGCACGGGTCGTCGCATGTTCGCGCATCACACGGGCCCATACCGGCGCCGCCAGCGCGCCGCCCGTCGCGTCCTCGACGATCGGGCGCGGCAGGTCGAAGCCGATCCACACAGTCGCCACATGCGATGTCGTGTAGCCGACGAACCAGGCATCGGCCCCGTCATCGGTGGTTCCCGTCTTCCCCGCCGCAGGACCGCTGAACCCTGCGCGTCTGACATCGCGCGCGGTGCCGCTCTCGACGGCTTCCGACAGCATGTCCGTGACCAGGAACGCGGCCGTGCTGTCCATCACCTCGCGCGGATCGACGTCCTGCTCCCGTAGCACGCGACCGCCGGCATCCTCCACGCGCGTCACGAAACGCGGGGACACGGCCGTGCCGAGTCGCGCGAACGGCGTGTAGGACGCAGTAAGCTCCAGTGCCGTGACACCGGCGGTGCCGATCGCAATGGACGGCACGTTCGGCATCTCGCTGCGAATGCCTGCACGCCTGGCCAGCCGCGTGACACTATTCAGGCCGACGTCCGCCGCCAGCCGGATCGCCGGCAGGTTCTTCGACCGTACGAGGGCCTCACGCAACGTGACCGTGCCCTCGAACTCACCGCCGATATTGCGTGGCTCCCACACCTCGCCGCCCGCGAGTTCCAGGCGCAGCACGCTGTCGGAGACGAGCTGGCTCGGAGCGTAGCCGTCCGCAATCGCGGCCGCGAACACGAACGGCTTGAACGCACTGCCGGCCTGCCGGCGGGCCTGCGTCGCGCGGTCGAAGCGTGAATGCCTGAAATCCCGGCCGCCAACCAGCGCCTGTACATCGCCCGTCGCCGCATCCATCAGCACGAACGCCCCCTGCACATAGTCGATGCCGTCCACCGGCGGAGAGCCGGCGCTGTAGCGTCCGCCGTCGTAGGCACCGAACACGCCCTGCTCGATGCGCTTCAGCTGCTGCTCGAGCTGCTGCTCGGCCGTGTGCTGCGCAGCCCGCACGAGCGTCGTGTGCACGCGCAGCGGCGACGTGTACACGCCCTCGCCGTATCGGTCCTCCAGGATGCGGCGCGTGGCCTCGACGAAATACGGCGCAACGACTACGGTACCGCGACGCACCGGCGGCTCGCTGCGCACGCCCAGCGGCATCTCGCGTGCTCTCTCGACCGCGTCCGCATCCGCGGCACCCTGCTGCGCCATCAGCGACAACACGAGATTGCGACGGGTGCGCGCGCGGTCGATGAACCGTCGCGGATTGTGGAGTGTCGGCGACTTCGGCATCGCGGCGAGGAGCGCGGCCTCCGCGAGCGTCAGACTCGCCGCGGGCTTGTCGAAGTAGTTGCGACTGGCTGCTTCGATGCCATAGGAGCCACCGCCGAAGTAGATGTGGTTCAGGTAGAGCTCGAGGATCTCATCCTTCGCGTACTGGTCCTCGATATCACGCGCGACCCGGATCTCGAGGAACTTGCGTCGCAGCGTGCGCTGCTGACCGGGCAGCCGGTCCGGCCACACGTTGCGCGCGAGCTGCATCGTGATGGTGCTGAACCCCTGCACGAAGCCGCGCGCCTTGATGTCGGCGATGACGGCACCGACCACGCGTCGATAGTCGACGCCGCCGTGCTCGTAGAATCTGTGGTCCTCGACCGCGATGAACGCCGCAGGTACGTGTTCGGGCAGCGAGTCGAGGGAGATCACCGCGTGATCGATCGGGGCAAGGTCCGCGAACTGCTCGCCGTTCGCATCCAGCAGAACGGTGGCCCCGCCCGGCTGGTAGGACGTCAGCCGCTCGACGTTCGGGCAGCCGCTGACCCCGCACCGCTCCCAGAGCAGGCCGAGCAGGACGATGAAGACGACGAGGCCGCCGAGTATCCAGTCGCGGCGGCGGCGCAGCAATCGCGGTGGCGGCGGTTGTTCGTCCATGGTTCAGCGCGCGATCCGGGCCTGTGCGTCGCGCACGACTTCCGGCAGACCTTCGTCGAGTGGTCGCGGCGCATAGCCGAGTTCGGCGCTCGCGCGAGCATGGGAGTGCAGCCAGCGGTCGCCCGTGGCCGCCGTATCGGCCAGTTCGCGACTCACCGGAAGCCGCTTGCCGAGCAGCCGGCCGGCGGCGTCCATCAGCGTGCCCGTCAGACGGATCATGAAGGGCGGCACGCGCAGCGGCGGAGCCCACGTGCCGCCCAGATGCGCGATGCGCTGCGTGAAATCGTTCACGGACTCGTGCTCGCCCGAGAGCACGTATGTCGCTCCCGCCCGCCCTCGCTCGAGGGCGGCTACCATCCCGGCGGCGACATCATCGACGTGCGCGTACGAGAACCACGCCGGCCGCGTCGACAGACCGGGCACCCGGTGTCGCAGCACATCCTGCACGTAACGTCCGCTCGGCCCGCTGTCGCCGGGGCCGTACACGAGTGCGGGGCAGATGATCACGAGCGGCAGACCATCCTTCTGCGCCGCCACAGCCAAATGATGGGCCTCGGTCTTCGTGCGGTGATAGATGGAGGGATACGGACCATGATATATGTCGTCGTCAGCGCCCACGTCCGCCGCGGGGCCGAGTGCGGCGGTGCTGGACGTGTAGATCGCCCGCTCGACATCGGCATCGCGCAGCGCGGCAATGAACGTGCGTGTCCCCTCCACGTTCACGCGCGTCATCGCCGGCTCGTCCACGTTACCGAGTTCGTACGAGCCTGCGAGGTGGCATGCGAAGCGGGCGCCCGCGAGACCTTTCCGCACCGCCGCTTCATCCGCCGCGTCGCCCGTGATCAGTTCCGCGCCCAGCGCCGCCAGGTCCGCAGCCTTCTCCGGCGTCCGCACGAGGCACCGCAGGCGGTAGCCCCGCGCGATCAGTGCACGGGCCAGACGGCCGCCAATGAACCCGGTCGCGCCGGTCATGTAGACCAGCGCACCGTCCGTCCCGGTGCCGCTCACATCACGCCGTCGGACCGCTCGCCAGCCAGCCGATCCCGACCAGCCCGCCGTCACCGGCCTCATGATCGGAGATCACGACATCGAGCTCGCGGGTTCGGTCGAGCCGCTGCTGCGTCGCCCTGCCGCTCGAGGTCGCGTGCCCGGTGATGGTGACCGTCCGTTCCTCCCCGCTCCCGGACCGCAGCAGCAGTGTCGAACCGGCACCGAGATCGCCCATCGACGGCGTGCCCTCGACCAGCCGCAGACGGAGCACCGTCCCGCGCAGCGGCACATCCAATACATCCGACACGCGGAACGTGTACGCCCCGCCATCCGCCTCTTTATTGCGCCTGAGACCCGGCATGAACACCTTTCGTAGTCTGCGATCGGTCAGCGGCGATGAGGCTAGCGCTCCTGCGCCGCAGCGTCAACGACGCGCGGCTTGACGGCCGCACGCACGCACTCCATCTTGGCAGGTGCAGGCAATGTGGCCGTTGCCCGCACCTCGCGCCCCACGCTCCGGAGCTGGACCTGCGGCGAATGCAGGTCCTTTTTTCATGCGCCTCACCGCGCAGGCGCCAACCACAGCGCGGTGCTCCACCGCGGGTACGGCACATCGCACCGCACCCCGTCAGTCGCTACCATTCACATCAGGAGTTCACAGCGATGGCTCGTACCAACGGTACCGTCAAGTGGTTCTCGCAGGAAAAGGGCTACGGCTTCCTGCAGCGCGAGGGTGGCCCCGACGTCTTCGTGCACTACAGCGCCATTGACGGCGGCGGCTTCAAGGTGCTCTACGAGGGCGAGGAAGTCGAGTTCGAAATCATCGAGGAACCGAAGGGCCCGAAGGCGGCCAGTGTCGTGCGCCTCAATCCGCCTGCCGAGGCACCGCGCCGCCAGGGCGGTAGTGCAGGCGGCGGCGGTTACGGCGGTGGTGGCGGCGGCGGTGGCTACGGCGGTGGCGGCGGCGGGCGTGGCGGCAGTGGTGGTGGCGGCGGGCGTGGCGGCAGTAGTGGCAGTGGCGGCGGCCGTGGCGGCAGCGGCGACTACGGTGGCAGTGGCGGCGGGCGCGGCGGCAGCGGCGACTACGGCAGCAGTGGCGGCAGCGGCGATTACGGCAGCAGTGGCGGCGGGCGCGGCGGCAGCGGCGACCACGGTGGCGGCGGCGGGCGGGACCGGCACTGACAGGCTGCCTGCGCAGGGGGCCCCGGTTCAGTACCGGGGCCCTTCGCATTCATGCGGGGTATGGAAGTGACCTCGAATTCATTGGTAAAGGAGCCGAATGTCGGAGATAACCTGTGTCCGGTGTGGCAGGGACGGCGAGCAGCTGGCGAAGGCGCCGCTGCGCAACGAGCTGGGCACGCGGGTGCACGAGTTGATCTGTCGCGAGTGCTGGGACGCGTGGCTGAAGTTTCAGACTGCTCTGATCAACCATCATGGACTCGACGTGCGCGATCAGCCCGCGAAGGAGTTCCTGATGTCGAACATGGACGCGTTCCTGTTCAAGTCCGGCCAGACGGAAGAGATCGACACGTCGCAGCAGGGGAAGATCAACTGGTGATGAGCGGGCGTCCACCCGTTCTGCTCGTTCCCGGCTGGAGCGACACGGCTCGGGTGCTCGAGCCATGTCGCCGGTTCCTGCTCGCGGAGGGCTGGTCCGACGAAGGCGTGCAGAGCCTCTCGTTCCGGGATCGCTACGGCAGCAATGTCGAGCATGCGGAGGAGATCGGCCACGCGATCCGTCAGTTGAAGGAGCGGGCCGGTGCGGCGCGCATCGCCGTCGTGGCTCATTCCATGGGCGGGCTGGCACTGCGGCACTACCTGGTGGAGGGCGGGGAGGTGGATGTGCACACCGCGATCTTCGCCGGCACGCCGCACCGCGGCACCTGGCTGGCATGGCTGGCGTGGGGACGCGGCGGCGCGGAGATGCGGCCGGGCAGCGAGTTTCTCGAGCGCCTGAACGCGGCGCCGCTGCCGGAGTCCGTCCGCGCCGTATGCCTCCGCTCTCCGATCGATACGCGCATTGTCCCCGGCCGCAGTGCGGTGCTGGCTGGCGCTCCATGTCATACGGTGCGCCTGCCGACGCACCCGCGCATGCTGAGGCACGGCGCCACGCTGCGCCTCATTCGGGACCTGCTGCTCGACCAGCGCGTCCGCGCCGCGTGAGCCGTTCCGTTCACAACTCGAACATGGCGCATTATACTATCGGATGCAGGTAAAGCTCGCGTTGCTGGCGGACTACGCCAACGTCACGGCCGAGGGTAAGCTGAATATCCTCGGCATTTTCGACCGGATCAGCGTCAACGAGATCCCGGCCGTTCATCCGCAGATGCATCTCATCCTGCGGCTGGAAGCGCATCCGGCGGAGCGTGACCGCTCGCACAACGTCGAGATCCGGCTGTATGATCCCGACGGCCAGACCGTGTTCGAAGTGAAGGGCGACGTCGTCCCGCAGGGGGGCGTGGGCCAGACGATCGCGACGAACCAGATCCTCACACTGAACAATCTCCAGCTCAGCAAATCGGGCGGCTACACATTCGTGGTGCTGGTCAACAACGACTTGAAATCCGAGGTGCCGCTCGGCGTCGAACTGGACACAGCAGCGTTCCAGCCGCCGGTGGGCGGCGACATAAGCATTCACTGACATAGACCCGATCGCGGGTCGTCCGTTTCTCCGGAGTCTTTATGCTCGAGGTAATGAAGCAGAAGATCGCCGATGAGATCGACCGTCTTATGCATGAACTGACGGTCACTCTGCCACAGGCGATTCAGAAGGCGGTAGAACTTGGTGATCTGAGCGAGAACGCGGAGTACAAGTCCGCGCTCGAGCGCCAGCAGTTCGTGCAGGCGCGGCTCAACCATCTCACGCAACGCGCGGGCGAGTTGTCGCGCATCGATCCGAGCGCAATCGCATCCGACCGCGTCGGCTTCGGCTCGAAGGTGAAGTTGAAGCGCGTCGATGCGAAGGAGACGGTCGAATACAACATCGTGTTCGGCGATTACATCGATCTCGACTCGAACCAGATCTCGATGGCGTCGCCCATCGGCAGCGCGTTGCTCGGCAAGCAGATCGGCGATGAAGTGGTCGTGAAGCTGCCGCGGGGCGATCGCACGTACACGATCACCGAACTCGTCACGCTGCCCCAGATGGTATCGTGATGCGCGCGGCCGCCCTCCTGTTCGCTGCCGCGTTCCACGCACTGGCCGGGGCATCGGCGTCCGGCCAGGCCGTGCGCTGCGATGACCGCGTCAACGCGCGCTGCACCGAGATCGCACGCATCGCCCAGGCGCCGCAGGTGGTGCGCGCGCTGCGCTTCATCCAGCGGCAGAACGACACGGCCAGAAGCGAGCTCATCGCGCTCACGCAGATCCCCGCACCGCCGTTCGGTGAGGAAGCACGCGCGGCGGCCTATGCGGAACTGCTCCGCGCTGCCGGCGCTGACTCGGTGCACATCGATTCAATCGGCAACGTGATTGCCCTGCGCCGCGGCAAGGGCATCCCCGGCACCGTGGCGCTGGCTGGCCATCTCGACACGGTATTCCCTGAAGGCACGGATGTGACCGTGCGCGTGAGCGGCGATACGCTGTTCGCGCCGGGCATCGGTGATGACACGCGCGGCCTCATTGTCATACTCCACGTCCTGCGGGCGCTGGTCGAAGCGGATATCCGGACGGACAGCGATGTACTGTTCATAGGCACGGTCGGCGAGGAGGGGCTGGGCGACCTGCGGGGCGTGAAGCATCTGTTCCGCGCGGGCGCGCCGCACATCGCCGCCTTCATTGCCATCGACGGCGGGTCCGATGACGGCATCACGAACGAGGCGCTCGGCTCACGGCGCTACCGCGTGACGTTCAGCGGCCCCGGCGGCCATTCATGGGGTGCGTTCGGTACCGGCAACCCGGTCCATGCCCTCGGTCGCGCAATCCTGATGTTCGACACCGTGGCCGCGCGGTTCACCGCGGAGCCGGGCCCGCGTACGAGTTACAGCGTCGGTCGCATCGGCGGCGGCACGTCCGTGAACTCGATCCCGTTCGAGGCGTGGGCGGAGGTCGACATGCGCTCGCAGGACCAGAACCGTCTGCTGGCCATCGACTCGATCTTCCGCGCCACGATGCGCAATGCCCTCGACGAACAGAATGCCGCGCTGCGCACAGGCCAGCCGCTCGCGGTTTCGATGGATCTCGTCGGTGACCGGCCGTCGGGGATCACGTCGCCGGGCACACCGCTCCTGGACCGCGCGATGGCGGTGACGCTGTGGACGGGTGTGGAGCCGCGGCTCGGCTCGTCCTCGACCGACTCGAACATTCCGATCTCGCTCGGTATCCCGGCCATCACCATCGGCCGCGGCGGCGTGGGCGGCGAGACCCATGCACCGGGCGAGTGGTGGCTGGACCGCGAATCGTTTCGCGCCGTCCAGCGCGCCCTGCTGATCGTGCTGGCGGAAGCCGGCTTCAACTGATGGCGATGCACCCTCTACCCATCGTCTTCGCGCTCCAGCCCGCCGCGAAATGTTCTCAGCAGTCCCCGCATTGCGCCCATCCCCGTTGATGTGAGCATCCGCCGGCGCGTTCCCCGCCAGGCCTGAATCGTCGCCGGCCGCCCGGGCGGGACGCGGCGGCGCGGTTGCACCGCCCGTGACAGCGGGCGGGGCGGCACGGATGATGAATCACCACCTGACCGTGGATCATTCGACGACGCTCCCGACGGGACGGAGACAGAATGGCGGCGATGGCCCGGGCCGGGCCGCGAGGCGCCGGCCCGGGTTCGACGCGGGCATGTATGCCGTGCTGCTGCTGTTCGCCGCCGGCTGGGTGGTGGCCGTGGTGCACAGTATTTCGACGGGCGCACCCCGGCCGGGCCTGGCGCGCGTCACATCCAACCCGCTTTCGTCGGACGCAGCACCGCCCGCGCCCTACCTGCTGGATGCCGCGCTGCGTCAGATGGTGGACGCAACCGGGTTCGGCGGCACGAGTGGCGAGGTGCAGGTGCTGGTGGTGGAGCCGGGCGAGCCGCCTGCGCTGCCTCCACTGCCTGACACTCTCGGCGACGATGTTACAGTCGAGTACGTCTCCGCCGAAGGCGACAGCGTAGTGCCCGGCGACAGCGCACCCCCGCCTGGCATCTGGAACGTGCTCCTGCGCAGCCGGGCCGGTGTCCGGCGCGTACCGAACCTGACCGTTCTGTCGATGGTGCCGCTATCGGAGAAGCGCAGCGGACGGATCGGCCAGTACCTGGTCGGGTCGTGGCCGAACGAGACGGGCGGCACTCCGCGCTCCGAGGCGTATCGACCGCCGCGGGGAATGGTGCGTGTCACGCCCGAGAATCTCGACCTCCCCGTCTCGCGCCACTTCAGGCTGCGCCACTTCGTGACGAAGGGACAGGACGACGTGTGGCCGAAGTACGTGCTCATCTCGCCGCGACTGCTCGACAAGCTCGAATTGACGATCGACGAGTTGAACCGCAGCGGCACGCCGGTGGAACGCGTCGGTGTCATCAGCGGGTTCCGCACGCCGAGCTACAATACCGGCGGCGGCGACACCAGCGGGCGCGGCGCACTGTCACGCCACATGTACGGCGATGCGATGGACTGGTTCGTCGACAATGACGGTGATGGACGCATGGACGACCTCAATGGCGATGGCCGCATCGACAGGGAGGACGGCAGGGTCTTGATCCAGGCAGGTGAACGTGTTGAAGCGATGTACCCGGAACTGATCGGCGGACTCGGCCTCTACGCGCCTACCGGCGCGCACGCCGGCTTCGTACACACCGATACGCGCGGCTACCGCGCGCGCTGGTAGTCCACTCTTACAAGGAGAGTCAATGGCAGAGCCCCGGCAGGAGAAAAACATGCGGCGCACCGAGTCCGATGCCGCGGTCGGTCCACCGAGCGCGCAGGTGCGCGACGAGGACCTCGAGCCCCATGAGGGCCTCCACTACATCGCGAAGCTCTTCAAGGCGCTCGCACTGCTGCTGATCTTCATGCTCATCGCAGAGATGATCATCGGTCTTCAGCAGGACGGCACCGCCGCTCTCGGCGTGCTCCTGATCGAGGCGACCCGGCTCATTGTCTTCGCCGGCTTCCTCTGGGCCGGCGGCGACCTGGCCGTCATGCTCGTGGAATCCAATCACGATCTCCGCGCCACGCGCATCCTGCTCGGCCGCCTGAACGGGAAGATGGACCGGCTCATCGAGCAGCGGGACACGGGCGCGGGTCGGCAGGGCTCGCGCGAACTATGACGGGATACGGCTGCGGTCGCGGCGCCTGGCGATGGCCTGAACGGATGGTGTCAGGTTGTCATGGGCGTGGGCACGTGCACGGGCATGTGGAAGGCGCACGCACACGTTTACGGGCATGGGCAGAGGCAGACCGGCTCTCGGTACTTCTCTCGTGTATCGTGTTCTGATGCGGGTCAGGCGGAGGGTCGCTGCGCGGAGACAGGTTGTCAGGTGCCTCCCGCTCTGCCCCTGCAACCTGCCTCCGCGCAGCGACCCTCCGCCTGACCCAATCGGGAAGGAAGGACGGCACGAGGAACGCTGGGTGCCCCTGCCCGTGCCCATAAACGTGTGCGTGCGCCTTCCACATGCACCTGCCTCTGCCCATTGCCCATTACAACCTGACACCGCCGTAAGTCCCGTGCCGCACCCGGGCTACCCGTGCCCAACCAATGGTGAATCCAGCAGCTCTCCCGCACCCGACAGAACCCCTTCCCCCACCCGATCCGCCAGAGACATGATGGTGAGATAGGGATTGATCTCGAGCGCGTCGGGGAACAGTGCGGAGTCAGCGACGCGAAGCCATGGCGTGTCGTGCACGCGGCCGAATCCGTCCGTCACCGAATCCGCTAAAGTCCGGCCCATTGCGCAGCCGCCCATCAGGTGCGCCGCCGACACCGTGGTGGTGCCCGGAAGGAAGAAGCGTTCGCTGATGCGCTGGTCGATCCGGTCCGCTTCGCCCCGCTCGATGATGTGCGGCCGCGCGGTCGGCGCGTGCACGCGCACCGCGCCCGCGGCGAAGAAGATGCGCGCGGCAGCGCGTGTAGCCGCGACCATGGAACGCACCACGTCATTCGTGAACCGGTAGTGCACGACGGGCCGGCCAGTGCGATCGATCGTGATGCGATTCCCTTTCACCGCCGAGTCGCACGCAAGTACCAGGATCATCTGCAGGCGCGGAAACGCGCGCATCATCGCACTGTGGTCAGCACCTGCGCCGGTCAGGTTCTTCGCGGTCGTGAACGGAAAGTACATGCACGTCTCCAGCACGTAGCCCTCCGCCTCCGCCCGGTCGACGAAGAAGCTCTTCGGATGGCCGACATCGTTCGTGATGTCCTGACTGTGCTCTGCCACCAGAATGAAGGCGGGATGGCACGTGAACCCCTCGCCGAGACACGGCAGGCCGCTCCCGAAGCCTGACCTCAGCAGCAGTGATGTCGAGCCGATCGCGCCGCCGGCAGCCACGATGATGCCCGCGCGGATCCGGTAGTCACCCGGCGCCCATTCACTCTCCGCGCCCTTGCTGCCAGGCGCCTTCGCATGGACACGGGCGATGACCGCGCGCTCCTCGACGCGCAGGGCTTCCGCACGCGTGACCACCTCGACACCATGGCGCTCCGCATTCGGCAACTGCACGCGATGCGTGCCCTGCTTCGCCGCATTCGGGCAGCCGAGATTGCACAGGCTCGACCCCACGCAGCCATCGAGATTGAGCGGGAACTGTTCGCAGCGGAAGCCGGCCGCGCGGGCACCATCGCGGAACAGCCGGTTGTTGTCGTTGAGCCGGTCCTCGGCGAGATAATGGACGTGGTTCTGCCGCATGAACGAGCGGGAGCGACGCTCGAGGTCGCCTGCATCGAGACCGGGCACGTTCCAGCGGCGGATGACACGCTCCGGCGCGATCAGCGAGGTGCCCGTATACACCACCGTCGAGCCGCCGTACACGCGGCCGAACGCCAGTGTCATCGTTCCGTCGGCCGTGAGGAAACCGCCGCCATCTTCGTAGAGCGACTCCGCCATGTCGAGCTCGCGACCGGTGAACTCATCGACACCCAGGCGCGGGCCCTGTTCGAGGACCAGCACACGCCGGCCGTCCTGCACGAGCGGGATCATCGCCTGGGCAACGGTGCCCCCGCCCGCACCGGACCCGATGATCACCACGTCATAGTATCGATCGGTCATGACTGTATCGGGCGGTGCATTCCCCAACCGTGTACATGCGCACGGTAGCCGATGGCCGTCATGGTCTCGTCGAGCGTGTAGAACCCCATGAGGACGAGCGTGCGCAGGCCCCAGACCCCGCGTCGAAGGAGCAGGACCGGCCCGTGCTGGAGTGCGTCGATTACTGCGGCCCTCCGTGCGGCATCGAGAGCACTGAAGCTGCGGCCGTAACGGAGACGGGGAAGGTTGTTCAGGATCGCCAGGAACAGCCCGACCTGTCGTCTCACGCGCGGGGGACGCTGCGCGAGCGCGTGCTCGACCGTGCGCTCCACACCGGCCCAGCCCGCCTCATCGAGCTCTGTCATCTCCGGCACGACGGTCTGCGCGAACGCGCGGAACGTACTACGGTGCGCTGCCAGCACGGTCAGTTGCCTCGCCGTCCTTCCACAGGAACACGACACCTCCGTAAAGCTGTGCGGTCGCGCTCACGACGGATGCATGATGTCGATCACCAGCCGGCCCGGATTCTCCAGCACGAACGCACGATACCGCTCCGGCGACCCGAGTCCGCCCACCACCTCGACGATGGCCTCGAAGTCGCAGATCAGCTTCAGCTCGAGCAGCGATGGCAGCGCGGGGGTGCGCTCCCTCTCGCGTACCGTCGGTTCTCCTGCCTCCGTGTGCGCATTGGCAGGCTCGACGATGATCGACAGCCACGCATCGCCCGCCAGCGGCACCACGTTTCCCGAGCCACACTGCCGCACCGGCCGGTCGATGTACGCGATACGGTAGCCGGGCACCGGATCACCGCCGAAGTCCAGCACCACACGGTCGAAATCATCGTGACGCGCTGTCCTCATCTCACGCAACATGGCAGCGCCGGTGACCGGTCGGTCGACACGGGTGTCGCCCACCGTCCACTCCGCCCCCATCAGCTCCGCGTTGGCGTCCGCATCAGCGCTCCGCGCGGTGTCCCGTGTGACCTGCTGCGGATTGACGCCATCCGCCCGGTCAATCGCTGCGTCTGCCGCCGTGGCGGGCGTCGGGTCCCGCTCCTGCCCGCAACCCCCGCCCCCAACGACGAGGGCCAGCGCCACAATGACACCGCGCGCGCGCGGTGCGGCGCCGTGACGGCGATTACGCGGAATGAGGCCCGTCACTTCATGGAGCGTTCCGACACTGCCTCGCGTGCGCACATGATCTCCGATTCCGCAGGGTGCCTTCAGCGTGCATTATCCATGGTCCCGATCCTCGGCGACAGCCCCACCTCATGGCCTTTGTGGCCCGCACCTTGCTCATTAGCGGCTCTGGAGTGCTGTTAACCCGTTATCGTAGTCCCTGGAGGGAACATATGAAGTCACGAATTCTCGGTGCCATTCTCGCACCAGTGCTGGCGTTCGGCCTTGCGGCCTGTTCAGTCGAGCAGACGGAAGAGGGCGAGGCCCCTGACATAGATGTCGATGCGGGCCAGATGCCCGAGTATGACGTACAGCCGGCCGATGTGGATATCGGCTGGGACACGACCACGGTCCGGACCCCGTCCATCGACATCAACACGCGGCCTGACACCATGCGGCCTGACACCACGCCGTCGAACTAGGCGCGGTCGCAGGCAGGGGTGAGCGGGGGTCCTTCGGGACCCCCTCTTTCTTTTGCTGCCCTATCCCGCACCAGATGTGATGCTCGCCGACATGACGTCGCTTCATGCTCAGTCGTTTCATCGTCAGATCCTGATGAAGATCCGGCGTCGATGGAAGACCGTCATGATACCGAGCCAGAGCAGCACGAACGCGGTCGCGTACGCGAGTGATGCGTTCACCGGCGTCAGGAATGGGGTAAAGATCGTATTGTACAGGAATCCCTTGAGCGTGCGTCCGCCCGGACCGGGAATCATCGTGAGCAGTCTGGCGAAGATGCCGGACAGGAAGAAGGCGGTGATCGCGTTTACGCCGAAGATGACGAACGGCTTCGCCCAGGCCCGGTATCCCTTCACATCGATCAGCCAGTAGCACACGGCCAGGAAGTGGCACGCCATGCCGGCGGTGAACACCACGTAGCTGCTCGTCCACAGGTTCTTGTTGATGGGGAAGAGCGGGTGCCACATGACGCCCAGAACCACGGCCACGTTGCCGGCGAGAAAGAGGCCGACGGTCTTTGTGGCGGGATCGCGGTCCGAGCGTAGCCAGTCACCCGTGAACACGCCGAGCAGCACGGTACCGACCGCGGGTAGCGTGCTGAGCAGGCCTTCGGGATCCCATGTCCGCGCCGCCCTCCACAGGTGTGCCTCTCCGAACACCGCACGGTCGATGAACGCGCCGATGTCCATCCCCGGTTGCAGCACGCCGGGGCTGCCGCCCGGAACGGGCACGAGCATCATCACCGCCCAGTAACCGAGCAGCAGGATGGCGGTCGCGATGACCTGTCCGTTGCGGCCGAGATGGAGCACGATCACGGACGCGGCGAGGTACGCGAGTGCGATGCGCTGGAGCACGCCGGGGATGCGCAGCTCGGAGAGGTCCAGGTAGTTGGGGAACCCATGCAGCACGAGGCCGAGTGCGAAGAGGATGGCCGAGCGTCTCACGACGTTCAGCATCAGTGCCCGCCGATCAGCGCCGCGCCCTGTGCGGGCCGCGAACGAGAACGTCATTGAGACGCCGACGATGAACAGGAAGAACGGGAAGATCAGGTCCGTCGGCGTCCAACCGTGCCACGCCGCGTGCGCCAGCGGGGGGTGGATGGCGGACCAGGTCCCGGGGTTGTTGACGAGCAGCATGCCGGCAATGGTGACGCCGCGGAACGCGTCGAGCGACAACAGGCGGCCCGCCGCCGGCCCTGCGACCGGGTCGGCAGGCGCGGCGGCAGCCTCGGGTGCCAGCACGCCTGCCACGTCAGAGCCCCACGCGAGCCGTCACCGTCTCCCCGCTCACCGGCAACCTCG